>NZ_VHOP01000040.1:2500-5625 GCF_008704325.1 Acetobacter sp. DmW_125128
CTTTGGAGCTATTTGTATCTGCGGATGTAGGTATGGATGGTTTCTGTGCATGGGGCGAGTGAGTATGAGAAGGGCATTCGGTGGATGCCTTGGCACTAGGAGGCGACGAAGGACGTAGCACGCTGCGATAAGCTGTGGGGAGCCGCGAGCAGGCATTGATCCGCAGATTTCCGAATGGGGCAACCCACCCAGCGATGGGTATCGTGATCTGAATACATAGGGTTACGAGGCGAACCCGGGGAACTGAAACATCTCAGTACCTGGAGGAAAAGACATCAATTGAGATTCTGCTAGTAGTGGCGAGCGAACGCGGAACAGGCCAGTCATTTTTGAAGAAGAAGCAGAACAGTCTGGAAAGGCTGACCATAGTGGGTGACAGTCCCGTATGTGTAGTGTCTTTAAGAATGCTTGAGTAGGGCGGGGCACGTGAAACCCTGTCTGAACATGGGGGGACCACCCTCCAAGCCTAAATACTCCCTAGTGACCGATAGCGAACAAGTACCGTGAGGGAAAGGTGAAAAGCACCCCGACGAGGGGAGTGAAAGAGACCTGAAACCGGATGCCTACAAGCAGTCGGAGCCTCTTATGGGGTGACGGCGTACCTTTTGTATAATGGGTCAGCGAGTTTCTGTTTGCAGCGAGCTTAAGCCGATAGGTGTAGGCGTAGCGAAAGCGAGTCTGAATAGGGCGCATAGTTGCTGGCAGAAGACCCGAAACCGAGTGATCTAGCCATGGCCAGGCTGAAGGTGCGGTAACACGCACTGGAGGGCCGAACCCACGCCTGTTGAAAAAGTCGGGGATGAGCTGTGGCTAGGGGTGAAAGGCCAATCAAACTCGGAGATAGCTGGTTCTCCGCGAAATCTATTGAGGTAGACCGTCAGGTGGTTACCCCGGGGGGTAGAGCACTGGATGGGCTAGGGGGGCCCAAAGCCTTACCAAACCCAACCAAACTCCGAATACCCGGAAGTATAGCCTGGCAGACAGACAGTGGGTGCTAAGGTCCATTGTCGAGAGGGAAACAGCCCAGACCACCAGCTAAGGCCCCCAAATCGTGGCTAAGTGGGAAAGGATGTGGGGATTCCATAACAACCAGGAGGTTGGCTTAGAAGCAGCCATCCTTTAAAGAAAGCGTAATAGCTCACTGGTCTAATAGAAACCCTGCGCCGAAAATGTAACGGGGCTCAAGCCACGTGCCGAAGCTGTGGGTGCATATCTATGATATGCGCGGTAGCGGAGCGTTCCGTAAGTCAGTGAAGGAGACGGGGTGACCCTCTCTGGAGATATCGGAAGTGCGAATGCTGACATGAGTAGCGACAAACAGTGCGAGAAACACTGTCGCCGAAAGTCCAAGGGTTCCTGCGCAAGGTTAATCCACGCAGGGTTAGTCGGCCCCTAAGGCGAGGGCGAGAGCCGTAGTCGATGGGAAACAGGTGAATATTCCTGTACCTGCCAGAAGTGACGAATGCGATATGTTGTCAGGTCTTAACGGATTGACCTGGCTTTTGGAGCATTCCAGGAAATAGCTCTGGCGTATAGACCGTACCCGAAACCGACACAGGTGGACTGGTAGAGAATACCAAGGCGCTTGAGAGAACGATGCTGAAGGAACTAGGCAAATTGCTCGTGTAACTTCGGGATAAGCGAGACCCGTTGGTGGGCAACCATTGGCGGGTGGCACAGACCAGGGGGTAGCGACTGTTTATTAAAAACACAGGACTCTGCGAAGTCGAAAGACGACGTATAGGGTCTGACGCCTGCCCGGTGCCGGAAGGTTAAGAGGAGGTGTGAGAGCGCTGAATTGAAGCCCCGGTAAACGGCGGCCGTAACTATAACGGTCCTAAGGTAGCGAAATTCCTTGTCGGGTAAGTTCCGACCTGCACGAATGGCGTAACGACTTCCCCGCTGTCTCCAGCATCGGCTCAGCGAAATTGAATTCCCCGTGAAGATGCGGGGTATCCGCGGTCAGACGGAAAGACCCTATGAACCTTTACTGCAGCTTTACAGTGGCATCAGAGACATTCTGTGTAGGATAGGTGGGAGGCTTTGAAGCAGGGGCGCCAGTTCCTGTGGAGCCATCCTTGAAATACCACCCTGAATTTTTCTGATGTCTAACCGTGGTCAGTTAGCCTGATCCGGGACCCTGTATGGTGGGCAGTTTGACTGGGGCGGTCGCCTCCCAAAGTGTAACGGAGGCGCGCGATGGTGGGCTCAGGCCGGTCGGAAACCGGCTGTTGAGTGCAATGGCATAAGCCCGCCTGACTGCGAGAGTGACAGCTCGAGCAGAGACGAAAGTCGGCCATAGTGATCCGGTGGTCCCGCGTGGAAGGGCCATCGCTCAACGGATAAAAGGTACTCTAGGGATAACAGGCTGATCTCCCCCAAGAGTCCACATCGACGGGGAGGTTTGGCACCTCGATGTCGGCTCATCACATCCTGGGGCTGGAGCAGGTCCCAAGGGTTCGGCTGTTCGCCGATTAAAGTGGTACGTGAGCTGGGTTTAGAACGTCGTGAGACAGTTCGGTCCCTATCTGCCGTGGATGTTGGAGACTTGAGAGGATTTGTCCCTAGTACGAGAGGACCGGGATGAACATACCTCTGGTGCACCGGTTGTCGCGCCAGCGGCACCGCCGGGTAGCTAAGTATGGAAGGGATAACCGCTGAAAGCATCTAAGCGGGAAACCCACCTCAAAACTAGGTCTCCCTGAGGGTCGTGGTAGACCACCACGTTAATAGGCCAGGTGTGAAAGCGTGGTAACACGTGCAGCTAACTGGTCCTAATCACCCAATAGGCTCACTCTCTTACTGTCCCCTTAAAAGGACAGCCCGTGCACAGAAATCATCCATATATACGCCTACTTCTTCTACCAACCGTCTTCCACACACCCTTACAGGGTGGACTGGATGACCTGGTGGCCATGGCGGGGAGAGATCCACCCGATCCCATCCCGAACTCGGCCGTGAAAACCCCCAGCGCCTATGATACTGTGGCTTAAGCCACGGGAAAGTCGGTCGCCGCCAGGTCTTCCAATCCACCCTGCCAAAACTTACTACCCCTACAAATTTCAACACAATTACAACCGCGGGGTGGAGCAGCCCGGTAGCTCGTCAGGCTCATAACCTGAAGG
>NZ_VHOP01000041.1:0-49360 GCF_008704325.1 Acetobacter sp. DmW_125128
AAAACGGGAAAAACAGTCAGCACACGCAGACACAAAGTACAACCCTCACGTGCCACTCTCAGGGCTTAACTGACGACACGCCCTAGAAAAAATTGATGAAAATCTGTCGGAAATTGATACTTTAACCCAACTCCGAGACCTCCTGCTCCCCAAGCTAATGTCAGGCGAAATCAGCATCCGGGATGCCGAAAAGATGGTGGAAGACGTAGCATGAGTTTTCTGTCCGAAAACGAGATCGAAGACTGGGCCTGCGATATTCTACGCGAATGTGGCTACACTATTGTCTGGGGGCCAGATATTGCCCCCGGTGGCAAAAAGCCCGAACGCGCCTCGTTATCGGACGTCATTCTGGAAAAACGCCTTCGGGCGGCCATAGATCGTCTAAATCCACACCTTCCCCAAGCCTCGCGCGATGAAGCCCTGCTGGCCCTGATCCGCGAAGACACACCCGACCATGTGGACGAAAATCGTCGTCTGCATGACTATCTGGTCAATGGCGTGCCGGTGGATATGGTGCGCGAAGATGGTACCCAGTCTGGCGACCGGGTGCGCCTGCTGGATTTTGAGAACCCGGAGAGCAATGACTTTCTGGTCGTACGCCAGTTCGTCATTGAAAAAGACGAGGCCAACCGCAGGCCAGACCTTGTTCTTTTCGTCAACGGTATGCCGCTTGGGGTGGTTGAACTCAAAAGCCCCAGTTCCGAGAACGCCACGCTGGATTCAGCCTGGAACCAATTCCAGACCTATCGCAGCCTGATTCCCTCGCTCTTCCGCTTCAATGAAGCATTGATGATTTCGGATGGCACACAGGCCCGCGTTGGCTCCCTCACAGCCGACCGTGACCGCTTCATGCCATGGCGCACGATCAACGGCGAAGACCTGATCGCCAAAAACCATGAGGAAATGGAAACCGTTCTGCGGGGCGTGTTCACCCCACGCTGGTTTCTGGGCCTGATCCGTGACTTTGTGCTGTTTGGCGAGAAGAGCGGTAGCCCGATCAAGATTCTCGCGGGCTATCACCAGTTCCATGCCTGCCGAAAGGCCGTGGCTCAGACTGTGCGGGCCTCTGCTCCGGATGGAGACCGCAAGGTCGGGGTAGTCTGGCACACGCAGGGATCCGGCAAGAGCCTGCTCATGACCTTCTATGCAGGCGTGATCGCTCGTCACCCGGAGATGGAAAACCCCACCATCATTGTGCTGACAGACCGCAATGATCTGGACGACCAGCTCTTCGCCACCTTCTCCGGCGCACAGACTTTGCTGCGCCAGACACCGGAACAGGCAGACAGCCGGGAGGACTTGCAGAAACTCCTCCGGCGCACCTCGGGCGGTGTCATCTTTACCACCTTGCAGAAGTTCCAGCCCGAAGACGGGGAAACCAGCCTGCCCACTTTGACCGACCGGCGCAATGTGGTGGTCATGGCGGATGAAGCGCACCGCAGCCAGTATGGGCTGGAAGCCAAATTCAACCCCAAGACCGGCAAAATGACCTACGGGTTTGCCAAATACCTGCGCGATGCCCTGCCCAATGCCTCCTTTATCGGCTTTACCGGCACCCCCATTGAAAATGCCGATGTGAACACACGCGGTATTTTTGGCGAGTACATTGACATTTACGACATCGCGCAGGCTGTCGAGGATGGAGCAACCGTGCCCATCTATTACGAAAGCCGCCTTGTGCGCATCGAACTGGATGAAGACCTCAAGGAAGAGCTGGACGACGAACTGGCCGATATTGTCGAAGGGCTTTCCGAGAACGAGGAACATAAACTCAGCCAGAAATACTCTCGCGTAGAAGCACTGGTCGGCTCGGAACCCCGCCTGCGCCGGATAGCCGAAGACCTTGTGACCCATTTTGAAAACCGCCTGACTGCCCTTGAAGGCAAAGGCATGATCGTGGGCATGAGCCGTGCCATTTGTGTGGCGCTCTATAACGAGATCATCCGCTTACGCCCCGCATGGCACAGTGATGATGATAATGAAGGAGCCATCAAGGTGGTGATGACTGGCAGTTCATCCGACCCTGCCGGGTTCCAGCCCCATATTGGCAAGAAGTCCAAAGCCCGACGTGAATTGCTGGCAAAGCGCATGAAAGACAATAACGACCCGCTCCGGCTGGTTATTGTGCGCGACATGTGGCTGACAGGTTTTGACGTACCCTCCATGCACACCATGTATGTGGACAAGCCCATGCGCGGGCATGGGCTGATGCAGGCCATTGCCCGCGTCAACCGCGTGTTCAAGGGCAAACCCGGCGGTCTGGTGGTGGACTATATCGGTCTCGCCCAGAACCTCAAGGCAGCTCTGGGCGAATACTCCGCTGGAGACCGCGAACAGGTCGGCATTGATGAAGGAGAGGCCATCCGCGCCTTGCAGGAACGCTACGAAGTCGTGCGGGCCATGTTCAATCCCGGTCAGGCGGGTGGCTTTGACTACCGCCCTGCCTTGCAGGACGGCGCAACCCCGAAGGCCAAGCTGTCCATCATGGCGGGAGCGCTTGACCATATTCTGGGCCAGCAGCAACGGGTCATGGCATCGGCCAAAAGTGATGAAGAGCGCAAAGCAGCCCAGAAACGCTACCCGGATGCCGTCAAGGCGCTTTCGGTTGCCTTTGCGCTGGCTTCTGCCAGTGATGAAGCCGCCAGACTACGCGATGAAATCGGGTTTTTTGAAGCTGTCAGGGCGGCTCTGGTCAAGAGCATAAGCACCGGCAGCGATGGCCGGAGCGCGCAGGAACGCGAACTGGCCATCAAGCAACTGGTCAGCAAGGCCGTCATTTCCACTGATATCATCGACATCATGGAAGCCGCTGGCATTGGAAAGCCTGATATTTCCATCCTCTCGGACGCCTTCTTGCAGGAAGTGCGGGAAATGCCCCAGCGTAATCTGGCCATTGAGGCGCTCAAGAAGCTTCTGGAAGGCCAGATACGCAGCCGAACGCGCACCAACATCACGGAAGCCGAAGCCTTCTCACAAAGGCTGGAACAGGCCGTTGCCCGCTACCATGCCAACGCCCTGACATCCGCCCAGATACTGGATGAACTCATCCGCATGGCCCGAGACATGGCCTCTGCCCGTGACCGGGGCGAGGAACTGGGTTTGACACAGGAAGAAATCGCATTTTATGACGCACTGGCTCAGAACCAGAGCGCCAAGGACGCCATGGGCGACCCCAGCCTGCGGGTTATCGCCACAGCACTGGTGAATACTATTCGGGAAAATGCCACAGTGGACTGGACCGTCATGGCGCAGGCCCGCGCCAAGATGCGCACTTCCGTCAAACGCCTGCTGCGTCACTATGGATACCCGCCGGATATGCAGGACGAAGCCGTGCAGCATATACTACGTCAGGCAGAGCAGTTTGCTCCGATCTGGGCAAACCAGAAAGAGCTTTAGATATCGTCGTTATGCGGAGAGACCAAGAGAGTAATTGTAGGCCACATATCTAGTATTTTCGAAAGGGCATTGGCTCCTTGGATTTTCCAGATTTCAGATCAAGTGCTTCAGCACGATCCAAGTGACGCTTACGAGCTTGGGACGCATGGGAAAGCGAACGTTCGATACGTGACGTCAATGTACCATAAGATTCGTGTGGTGGTGGAAAACGTGCCTCAAGGTCGAACTCACGGACGCATATCAAACCCAACCGAAGACTTTTTTCTGCGGCATGCATGAGCATATTGAAAATGTTAACGGCAAGCTGTCCTTCCCGCTCCCACCAATCGTCAACATAATGGGATATCTCATTCAACGAATCATAGTAACGGATAAGGGCAATGACTTTCTTATCAGGCAGATCACGCACTTGGGACGCGCTCGGATAGAGCGTCGGGAAATAAGGTCGGAAATCCGCCTGCTGGTCGTTAGTTTTCACGCTCTCAACAGCGGATTCACAACTAAAATTAACTGTTGATCTATCCAGAATATACTGAACTCGTTCAATGGTATGTTGTAGTTCTGGCGCAAGTGCTGCAACGGCACCAGCTTCTTTTTTTTCCTTCTCTTCAGCCTCAGAACGACGCTTGTTCAATTCAGTGATCCAAGCCCCAAGGAGCGCTCCACCGGCACCGAACAAGGAGCCTGCAAGTGATGTAACGTCGCGCTGAAGAGCCAACCCACCGCCGCAGAACAGAGCAACGGAAACAGCCATATGCGGATTCTCTTTAATGTAGCGCACGATACTCTTCGGTACACACTCCACTGAATTACTTTCGGTCATTGCATCACTCTTGTTCTCTTTAAGTGCATTATAACATATATCAAAAAAATGCATGCTATCGTCAAAAGCGATTCCAGACCATCTCGACTGATAATTTGTGGTGTCCCAGCCAGCAACCCCAATAGATTATATCGTAATATTCCTTGCAGGTAAGATAAACATTCTGTATTTACGTATATCCAACATAGGAGGTTCTCATGCAGGTTTCCAAATGGGGTAACAGCCTTGCTGTGCGTATTCCCTCCCACATTGTCAAACAGCTTGGTTTGCAGGAAGGCGACAATGTGGATGCTGTTTTCACACGCCTGAAATCCCGCGAAGAAGCACTCCGCTCCCTGAAAGAAATCGGGAAAAAACTACCTTCCGGGTTCCGTTTTGAACGTCCCGAAGACTAATGTCTCTCTTTCTGGATACGAACATCCTTCTCTATGCCATGATGGAAGAAGGAACAGAAAAGGCCGGCATTGCTGACAGTCTCCTTCTGCATCAGGACTGCCATATCTCGGTTCAGACACTTAACGAAGCCACAAATACGCTCAGGCGTAAAACCAGACTTCCACTAGACGACATCAAAACATTGATTACCGACTTCCGGGGGCTGGTCACGATTCATCCCATCACGGAAGCTGTTTACAGCCGTGGCTGGGCCATTATCGAACGGTATGGGCTCCAGACCTATGACGCCATGATTCTGGCCTGCGCCATGGAAAATGGCATTGAAACCCTCTTGTCCGAAGATATGCAGAACGGTCAGCGGATTTTTGACATGATAACCATCATAAACCCCTTCCGGAAACCAGCAGAGTGAGGTTAAATTCACCATACCAAGTTCCCAGACTGTTTAACCAGTTCCGGGAACCAAAATGCTAACCGGAAGACAGCACGTCGCATTCTTTTAGCTGTTTCAAAGGGTTAGAATCGTGTCACTGCGGGTTGGCTCGGGTTCGAGTCCTGCAGTTCGCATAGCAAGCTGAGTTTCTATCCATCGATCACTGGTAGTACGATACTCGCCTTGGCTCAGTATCGTATGACTGCGAATACCCAGCCTGTTCCTTAATACATCGCGCTGATCCGGGTCGTCTGACACATTGGGGTAAGTGTAACCGTGCTCCAAATCATGCTCTGACATGCTGGAACGCACAACGGTTATTCAGAACAGCCTGCCGCATTTCTTTTTTTAAATCATCAAGCGAAATCAAACCAAGAATAAAGCGCTCATTAGCTTCTTCCAGAACGGCATCGTGACGATAGCCCTGCCGGAAATTAGCTGACCGCGCTTCTTCGACAACTCGCCTACGGCGCTGTGATTCTTCATGACTAATAGCCTGTGCGATAAGTGTTTTTTCCATTGTCACGCCCTCTGTATTTCCTGAGACAATACTTTAATATCAATTAGAAATTAGAAATTAGAAATTTTATGTCGTTTTATCTGGGAATAACAAATATTTACAACCTATCGACCGAGTGCTTTCTGCAGCAAACGCAATACTTCTTTGACCCGTCGATCATTCCAGTTAAATCCATTCGCTCTGGACTGCTCAGTTCGAACGCTTGCTGCATATGGGCTTTCTTCTATGGCGGGCATCGGCATGATGTGTTGTTTGATAGAGACCGACAGAGATGGAAATACATCGATACCGGCCCAACGTGACAAAACTTCTAAAGAAACGATCTTACAATCAGGCTGATTTGTGTTTGCACAGACATACACGGCGGCACCATCTGCAATGGGATCATGACTCTATCAGGGCCGACACTGACTCTGTGATGAGAAAACAGCACTCCTGTCACGACATAGAGTTCTCCCTCAGCATTCGCGAGCCCCCGAACAGCGGCCTCAATTCCCTCCCATGCTCCGCGGTTCAAACCCGGAGCCTGTGGGACAACATTAGACAATGCATAGGATTCCTGTTGAGCCGTGAGGCCAGCGAAATCACCCGACGGAGACAAATGTCCTCGATCCCAGCCACTATGCTTCCAGTCGGCCAACTCTCCACGGTAGCCTGCGGGAAGCCGGGCGTCCGGATAGAAATAGCCTCCTCGCTTGGTACGGGCCGCAACTTCAAGATTTTCTTCAACAATATACTCTGCCGACCAGATCGGGCCTTTTGAAAGCGAAGAGTCCATAGCGGCATACGCCGTGTTGCACAGGACTGTCCCGTGACCGAACTCGCCGCCCAAAACTGGCATTTGTCCTTTATAGAACAGGTCTGGGCAGCCTTCCTTTCCGTAGACCCGTGTTTCATGAAAACCGAATACCATCAGGGTAAGCGCCAACATTACCCCCTTCCAACGTCCAGCGCCCATCAGCTTCTTCCCGATGTTCGCGGCATGGGGCCTGGTGGCACAGGGCGCATCAGAGACCGATGTTTTGCGCAGTACCACATTATCTCGCCTGGATGCGTGTTCGCACCGAATACCGCTCCCGCCTTGCCAACGCAGCAATAATGGGCCCAGCGCCGAGCGGGCATCTGGGCGGGCAATCGCGTTTGCTTATTGGTAAGAATATCCACGATCAGATCCCCAACGCATTCAGTTCACGTTGGGTCTGTTCCCATGTCGGCCGATTACTGGACAGTGATCCACGACCGTCCTGCCAGTTCCAGTGTCGTATCCGGTTATTGGAGGGGATATCATCCAAAAACCGGGACGGGATGGACGATGTTCCCTGTCGATAATCGCAGCAGGTGATGGTTGCCTGTTCCATGGCTCGTGTCAGGGCCACATAGGCCAGTCGGCGCTCTTCATCCAGATTCCGTGCATTACTTCCTGGGAATAGACTATCTTCCCACGCAGGAAGAAACACATGTCGAAACTCAAGCCCCTTTGCACGATGCATCGTCAGCAGCTGCACACGCTCCTTCCCTTTTTCTCCAGGTGCGCCTGAGGCCAGGGCAGCGTGTTCCATCAGATGGTCAACCTTGCGATAACGGTCAGCTACATCGGCCAGCTCAGCAAGGTTCTCCATCTGTGTCGCAGCTTCATCACTGTCATCAGCACGAAGCATGTCGAAATAGCCAGTATCTTCAAGTAAGAGACGCATCCGATCCCCGACGCTCAGGTTCTCCTGTGCCCCAACTTCCCTCACCACGCGCTCAAACTCTGTAAGGGCGGTCGCTGCTTTCTGGGAGAGACGTGCCCCATGGACAGCGCAGAGTAAGGATATGTCCTGCTCGCGCGCAGTGAGTTCAATAGCTCCCAGTCCCTTTGCTCCAAGACCGCGGGATGGTTTATTTGCTACCCGGCGAAAGGCTTCATCGGATTGTCGGTCATCCGGACGTGCAGCAAGAGAGACCAGAGCAAGGGCATCCTTGACGGCAACACGTTGATAAAACCCGACGTCGCCAACAATTTCATAAGGCACCCGCGCCTGTATCAGTGCTTCCTCTATCGAGCGGCTGAGACGGTTCTGACGATAGATCACGGCGATATCATGCCACGGGCATCCTGCGGCGGCCCGCCTGCCAATTTCGGCGGCAATAGCGTCAGCCTCCTCGCTGATATAGGAAAACTGCAACACTTCGATGGGCTTGCCTGCACCTTTTCGTGTATACAAGGTCTTTGGAATACGTGAAGGATCCTGAGCAATAATTGCATTGGATGCGTCAAGAATATGAGCGGTCGAGCGAAAGTTCTCTTCAAGTTTGAATGTCTTGGCTTCGGGAAACTCCTGGGAAAACCCTCGTATGAAACCAACTTTTGCTCCACGCCAGGAATAGATGCTCTGTGAATCGTCCCCCACAGCAAACAGTTCTCCTGACACCTCAGAGATCATTTTGAGCCAGAGAAACTGGGCGCGGTTTACATCCTGAAATTCGTCGGCCATGACAGATGTAAAACGACGAGACCACCGATAGCGATAGGTCTCATTTTTGAGCATGGCCAAGGTAGGCCACATCAGCAGATCGCCAAAATCCGCAGCGTTCTGTTCGCGCAGCAAACTCTGATAGCGGCCATATAACCCAACGACAAAACGCCAGCCCACATCGTCCACAAAACGTTTTTGAGCGTGTGCTCGCGCTATCATGGCTTCAACATGATGCCCCGCCATATCTGGTGTCACCAGATCTTCCTTCAAACGAGAAATCCGTTCGGCCATCTTGGCGATCTGACGCGCATCTCCAGGTTCTCCCTCTTCTGGGCGGGGCAACTGCTCAACGGGGGTCGCCTTAATCAGGCGACGAACAATGGCAAGCGTGTCATCAGCGTCACGAATATCAAATCCCGCTCGCAGATAAGCAATATCGGGTTCTGCCCGCAACTGGCGCGCGCACAGCGCGTGGAATGTGCCGAGCCATGAAGGTGCCATCCCCTCTCCGCAAGCCCGTGTAATCCGTTCCCGCATTTCGCGGGCCGCCTTGTTGGTAAACGTCACGCAGAGAATACGTGATGGCTCCATACCATACAGTTCGATCCGCGTGGCGACACCAGCCGTCAGGGTCTTGGTCTTCCCTGTGCCAGCACCAGCAAGCACCAGAACGCGGCCTAGCGCCAAAGCTGCAGCACGCTGCGCTGGAGTGAGGTCGTCCAGCACAGGAGCAAGACGCGGCGGGATGCTCAGCGAGGCGCTCATAACACACTGACCTGTTCCACAACGCGCCCCTCACAGCGCTGGATTTCTCCATCCGTTGAGAGCACAAGAAATGGCTCATTCAGATCCCAGTCTCCCAAACGCTCGACCCAGACGCCACTGATAACGAGACCGAGTTTGGCACCGGTTCGCTCATCAAAACGCACAAGACATTGTGGCAAAGGCCCCTCAGGCCATTTTGCTGCCCCAAGGCGTTCAAGATGGATATCCCAGAACGCTTTTGCCGCTGGTGACTGATCAAGCTGCTGCGCAAGACCCGCCTTGATAACCAGAAGGTCAAGAACGTCATCGCGATATGTTTGTTCGTTTGATTTCATGGCTTCAATTCCTTCTGTGATATCCTCAACGACCTGCTCGACTGCTGTGGCGTACCAGCCTTTAACAATCAGGATTTCGGCATCTTCAGTGAGCATGGTGAATGCACACTCCAAGTCCCACAGCCTTGAGTCTGCAGCCTCTGGCATCGTTCCACCGATCACCACGCCAATCAGATCACGTGTTCCATCGGTGCAGCTGACAAACTGGCAAGGTGTCTGAGCAGGATTGGAACATCGTTTTTCCCACACATTCCTTGCGCGTTCAGTGCTGTGAAAAACTGTCAGTATTGCGCGTCTCCACTTCGGATCGTGGATTTCGCTTTTCTGTTCATGATAATTCTGGTCGAACATGACGTTATCGACCTCCCAATGAGGGTGAGCCAGAACGCCTTACAGATGGCGCAGCCTGCTCTGCCTGCGGAACGGGCTGGGATTGCTGGCGTTTACGTAATTTGAGGTCATCGACCCATCCTGCTGCGACTTGAGGGTGTGGTGTGGTGGTTGTCGCTGATCCCGCCAGTTCGCCAAAAGGGCGCGGGGCTGAACTTTCCTTGTTGCCGCGTGCCCTTAAAACCTGATTCCAGTCAGATCCGGGTGTTTTTGGTGAGGCCCGGCCATTCCACAACCCGACCTCCTGTGCCATTTTTGAAAACATTGCAGCATAGTGATCACCCTGCTGGTCATTATCGACCGCGATAACCAGACGGCCTTCTGGCCGTTGGGCCACATCCGTCAGCACCTGCTTCAGCTCAGCGACACTTTCCGGGCTCATGCCTCCACCCGTGGACAAGTAAAGCGTGTTGCGGGAAAAACGGTCCATGGAGGCGAAAGACAGGGCATCTATTGCTGCTTCGGCCACGACGACACGTGAGGGTGGCACGCCGGGATCAGACTCAAACCGGAATAACCGCTTGCCAATGCCCCCGGTTGAAAAGCCACGGTACTCAGGCCCACGCATTTCCATGCCGCTCAACGCTCCCTGATTGTCACGATGCGCAAACCAGGCTGTGCCGTTGGGACCTTCTCGTAACAGGTTTTGTTTAGCCGCAGCGTCCAGTATGCGATCAGGCAGTCCTCTCTCTTCTGAAAGATAGCGCCATGCAGCTGAGCCCTGCTGGGGTGGATGACGATGTTCCCACATCCATGCTGGATCACGTTTCTGGTTCGTGTCAGTCGAAGTCGGTTTGGTCCGTTCTCTGACTTCGTAGCTCGGCTCCAGACCGATCAGGTTGCGTAACTCGCGCCGCACATGGCCAAGATTAAGGCCAGGTTTGAGGTGTTGGACCAGTTTGATAACATCACCACGCGCGCTACGATCAGGATTTGTCGGATCCCACCAGCCTTTGCCACCGTGGTTTACAATGATGATTTCGCCCTCACCACGGCGGAACTTCAGGTTTTTGGCCGACCGTTGCGCTGTGGCTTCTCTGTCAAGACGATAGCCTTCGCGTTCTAGGACAAGTTCGCACCGAACGCGCTCACGTAGTGTTGCAAGCTCATCCCGTTGTGCGTCGATGGTTCGGTTATCCGACATGACCCGCACTCCCCGAATTGACGTAACAGATGGCGAGAGAGCTATGTTTTCTTTCCGCAAGCCCTGTGTTTTGTAGGCGCGTTTGACTGTTGGCAGTCGGCCTGCAAGCAGTTGGGTGCATGTCGGATCTCCTCTCTCGGAGATCCATCCTGCGAGAGCATGATGCGACGAGTTTGAAAAATTATGGCCAATGACGATTTGTGATGTGTTCATGACCGACGCCCCGGGTGGCTGCTATCGAGCATATGTTCCCAGGCTTTACGCCGTGCCCGCATCGCTTTACGCCGTAGAGCCGCTTCAAGACGAGACGGAAGGGCGTGGCAGCCGATGCTATAATCCAAGAAGGAAGCTTCTGACGACAGTTGGCGCCAGCACGAACGAGCATTCGGGCGTACGGAAGATAAGGGTGTCATCTGCGTCGTCATGACGTTTGTCCTTTGCGTTTGAATTTTAGGATTTCAGCTTTTGCGAGCCCGTGGTTTTCTGGCTTTCCGCCTGATCGGTTTGCTCAGTTCGAGAATTGTGATGTCGCAACCAGATCCATCAATGACGATCTCGGTGCGCACCCACTGCGCCGGCCCTTCACTCACGAGTGTGGCGCGCAGGCGTCCTTCAACCAGAACCTGGGTACCCTTTCGGCATTTGCGCATTGTCAGATCAGCAAGACGTTGATCGAGACAGACAATCTAATGCCATTCTCGCATTTGTTTCCGCTTGCCCTGAAACTGATCTGACCAGCTCTCTGAGGTCGCCAAGGGGAATGAAACCCGACTTGCCCCGTTTTCCAGATCTTCTCGCAAGGGATCCTTGCCGAGGTTTCCCACCAGGATGACGCGATTGACTGTTCCGCGCATGACAGATTTTCTTTCTGTTCTTCCCGGATCTTGAGACGGCCCGCTGCCGCATCATCTTTCCGGGTGCGGTCCTTAAGAAGCGGCCATAGGCGGCGGGGTCAGGCCCTCGGGACGGCAGTGGTGCGGAAGCCGCATGTGGCTTCACGGTGCCGTCACGACCGAAGGCTTGGGGCTTGACCACGACGACGGCCGCTTCACACCGCACAGACCCGGAAAGATGTGCGGCAGTGTGTTGTCTTTTCTTTCTTCCTTCTTTCTCTTTATTTTAACTTCGTATCTCTTTCCCTTTTCTCTCGGATATTCTGTAGAATTTTCCGATATCGGGAAGCTTGGGATAAGAGTTCTCATCACCAAATTGCCGCGCGCTACTGACCAACCAGTGAGTGGCCAATATCATGCGTTTTCCTGTAGCAAGGTTACGAAGTTGAGCCCTGTCAGACCGGCCGCTAACAAACACACTCTGCCATTTCCCAGTCAGAGGATCTCGACGGGCTGCATGATACTGGCCGTTCAAAAATGCTTCGACGATCCATGGCTCGCGAGGACCAATATAATCGCCAAGTGGCATGTGATAGATTGCACCAAGCGCTATGGTTCCCACGCGCAACGGATTGTCCCCACCCTGAAAAGGTGACGTGTAATACTGTCTATTCATGATACGTGTTTTCCCGCGCGTAGGTATTTTGAGCGATCAGTTATCAGTTTTTTTTTGCACTGTTCGCGCTCAATACTGTCTGGATCGAAGTAATCAGGCCTGCGTTGGAGTTCCTGCTCCTCGAACTGATCGGCAAAGAGTGGAACTGCCTTTTCCAGCCGTCGGCGCAGGTTGCGACGACGTGCTGCCGCTTTGCGTGTGCCACTCCAGCGTTTGGGTGGGTCGAGCAATGGAGACCAACCATGTGACCACCCTGAACCAGGGCGGATACGCGGTGCATAGTGAGAGATGATCTCACGCTCTACACTCCGGTCCAGTATGGTGCAGAGCCATAAACTCTTGCCGTCCGGCAATGTGTCACTTGTTGGAGGGGGCATCGTATTCGGGTTAGCCCAGAATACGGACACGAGTGCCCGCATCCCTCGCCCCATTCAGGCCGCCATCCGTGAAAGTTCTGCGGGTAACCGGGGAGCCTTACTCTGAAAAGCAAGTATGTATTCCGCTGCCTGTGACGCGAGACGCGCTGCTGCAAAAACTGCCCGCTTGTCTTCTTTCAACAGGGCAATCCAACTCCCAATGTAATCAGCGTGTCGCACTGTCGGCGTGATGTTCAACTCGGCAAGAACGAAGGCCGCCGTAAGCTCAGCCACGATCTCTTCTGCCATGTATTTATGAGAACCGAACCGACCAGACAGGTCACGGTCCAGACGGCTTTTATGGCCACTCCAATGCGCGGTTTCGTGAAAAGCCGTGCGATACCAGTTGATCTGCTCATAATAGGCATTCTGTGGGGGAAGCCGAATGTAGTCTGGATCTGGGGCATAAAATGCCTTGTCACCACCAATTCGGATGTCCGCACCTGTGGCCTGCAGCAGAGCGTCTGCATGAGGGACAATCTCGCGCTCCGGTAGCGATGCGACTGATCCCGTCATGTCTTCGGGCAGGTGTTCGCACTGGTCAATATTGAAAACCGTAAAGCGCTTCAGAAAGGGAATGGCCCGCGCCTCTTCGTCAGCCTCCTGACCACCGGGCACAAATCTGTCCGCATAGAAAACGGTCGTGCCCTTTTCACCTTTCCTCACACTGCCACCAACTTTTCGTGCCTGATTAAACGTCAGCCATCTCTGAGAGGTAAAACCGCACATCTGCACGGTTCCCCACAACAGGAGCACGTTGATACCGCTATATCGGCGACCTGTGGTGACGTTGAGTGGAAGTGACGGGCCTGAAGCGGTATTAGACCAGGGCTGCACCCATGGGGCCACTCCGTTTTCTAACTGCTCCACGATGCGGTTGGTCACATCCTGATAGAGATCAACACGTTCATGTTTGGTCATAATCCATTCCTCTTCTCAGGAGTTAACCCAAACCGGCAAAGGTCAGGCTGTGGGGCAGTACGAATGCGGGTCCGCAGATCAGGATCATGAGTGTCAGCCCCAGAAGAATTGTCCCCAGCAGGAAACCTGCGAGTTCCAGATAATCGCGTGCTGTTGTGGGGAGAGGGAGTTTCGTATCGCGCATCGTCGGTGTCCTTTTCCTTTTGGATACCTTCGCGCGACCGGAGCGCCGTGGCGGGGGCAAGAGCGGTGCGTCAGCACCGGGATCGGAGCCACGCACAGACCGCTTGCGGTCGAGCATGGCGAGAACCCACCTCTTGCCCCCGCCGCGGCGCTCTGGTGCACATTCTTTGTTGTTCTTGTTTTTCTCTTTCTTTGTTTTTGATTTGATTTTCGTCTTCACATCTCAAACAGGACGTGACGTGCTTCATCCTTCATGTTAGGAAAGACTTCTTCCTCATCATGGAAAATCTGAAAGTGTGGCCATATTGGACACACCTGAATCACGTGAGATGATCCCTTACGCAGTAAATCGACTTACTGGTGCGCCACTCAGAATTGGAATGGCGTGAGGGTGAGGATGTGACGTCATCATCAGACGCTTATCGTGCCGTCCATCCCACGATAAACCTTCGCATGGCATCAGCAGACCATTGCGAATAGCCTGACGGTCACGCTGGAAACAGACACGTTCATTGCCTCCCTGGGGCCGCTGACAAGGATAGCCAGCTTCCGCACCACAGCCAGGACACTCAATGGATAATGCCGGGTCACCATCCAGCCACTCGATGTGGCACCGCCGGCACGTGACCGGTTCATCTGTACAGATCCATCGGGTCGGCTTTGCAGGACGCAGCAGGTGGTTTCCAGAAACGATCGTGTGTTTCAACATGAGATCATTCTCCTGACAAATTTTGAGAGATGCGGATGAAAGGAAATCAGGTCTGGATGCTCTCCTCGATCAATTCGAAATCACTGAGCGTTGTGGCACCGGTCCAGCGATCGAGATGAAGGATCATCTCCTTCCCACCAACATCCCCGGCATAGCCGTGATCGCGCAGAGAGGAGAGTTTCTTACGTGTGATCTTCGGTATTGCCGTCCGGTCCAAAAAATCAGTGATTGCAGCATTCATATTTTCATATGGACCATGCCAGTTGCGGGCATTGACCGGGAATATTTCCGGGGTGCGTAAAAAAACGGCTCCATCAGGCCGAATGCACGTTTCCACAACATATCGACCACATGTCTGTCGTGTCACATCGAGTGTCTTGCACATTTCAAAACGTCCCTATCACCACGGTATTTTGTGGTGCAGTTGGATGGCAGATATAAAAAAAGCCGCCCTTCAGGGCGGCCTTACAGTAGAGAGCGTCAGCGTTTTCAGTATTCGCTGGGAAGCAGGACAATTCGCCCTATGCCGGGTTCACTGAAAGCGTATAACTTGGCTTCTTTTAGGGGGAAATCCGTATAAGGGATGTCTTGACGATAAAGTTCGACTTCCCCATCCCCTGTCTTATCTCCATCGGTGCAAATAATAACGGCTGTGTGTTTTTCGAGATCAACCTTCAAGGTCCAGAACTGTCGATCTTCCTCGCGCATAGTCGGCAAATGCTGAACACTTGCCAGTATATCAATCAGCCACGCGGCACCATTTGCTGCGATGTAACGCGCGCCATCAGTCAGAATGAGCCCGCTATGCCAGCGGTAATACTTCACTGTTCCTGTAAATCCAGCGAGGGCCTGGGATGTAAGAGCGTGTGTCGGTTCTAATATATCGGACATTAAACTCTCCGTAATCTGGGTTTATTTCCAGAAAATGCATCCTTTTTAAGATTACACTTTCTGATACCAGAGCGGCCGTCATAGTCTGGAGGCTGAGGCAAACGCGGTGCGAAGCACCGGGATCGGAGCCACGCGCAGACCGCTCCGCGGTCGAGCATGGAGAGAACCCACCGTTTGCTTCAGCCTCCAGACTATGGCCCTTCTCTTTCAAATATTTCCTTTTATTTTCTCAACTGTGTGAATGTTCTTTTGAATGATCAAAGGGTGTTACAAAAAAGCGATCCATAGAGACGGATCGCCTTATTACTGCTATCGAGCATACGAGGTTGATGGCAACCTGTCGAAATGGCTAAAAGTTGCGGGATGCCCGTAGTTTTCACTTTACAGTAACTACGGTAATCCCGTATTATCGTCTCATGGATAACAGGTTTGACCCCGCAAAAGACCTCGCCAACAAAAAAAAGCACAAACTGTCTCTGGCCTTTGGCGATCGTATTTTCGAGGACGATAATCACCTGATCTTGCCCACCATCCGCATTGAGGATGAGGAGGATCGCTACAAAGTGGTTGGCGTCGTGGGCGAGAAGCTGTTCACCGGTGTGTTTGTCTGGCGGGACGATCTGCCCCGCTTTATTTCCGTGAGAAGGAGTAACAAAGGTGAAGAGAGAGCATATCATTCTGCCTGCTGATCCGGCGGATTCCGAAGACCGCGCAGTATCCATCGAAGGCATGGAACGTGGGCAAAGGGCACGGTTGATCCGTAAAACCCGTAACGATCTCGGTCTGTCTCAGGTCGAGTTTGCCAGCCGTTTCCGCGTTCCTGTCGGCACGTTACGGGACTGGGAGCAGGCACGGGCGATGGCCCCCGACTTCGCGGTAGCCTACGTTCGGGTCATCGGACAACACCCCGATATGGTAGCTCAGGCGGTGGCCTGAGCTACCTTCCCAACGAACCGGGGATTCAGCCCATCAACCCCAAATGCCGGATAGACCTTATTACTCAGACCATAATTACTTCAAGACGTTCAGGCATCGCACGGGCCAGCTCTGTCAGTTCGCTGGGGATGCGTGGATCGTCGGGAATAGTGGCGTGATGTGCACTTTCATCACCATTAGACAGGCTCTCCTGATCAGTCTGGCCTTCGTCAAGCTCCCCACCCTCCTCACAGTTCTCATCCTCTTTACTGTCAGTTGTGACGTCAGTATCGGCATCACCTTCTTCTTCCTCCATCTCCGCCGCAAAACGTGCCCGAGCTTCCAGCCGCGCAGCCTGGTTCTCTAACCTGGATTTCCATTCAGGCAGTACTGCTGCAAATGTAGCAGGTTCCGGCACCCATCGTTTTTCGCCTAAGTGGGCCATCAGCGCTTCGCGCATCGCTTTACCAGTGGGTTTTTCTTCCAGACCTTCAGCCTGAACAGCTTTGGTAATTCCCGGTTTACTGTAACTTTTAAGAAATTCTTCAAAGGCCATTGTGGGCATATACTCGTCCGCACCAAACAACACCCCAAGGATCTGGGCGGGCAAACCGCTACCGCTATGCTGACTAAGGCCGCAATTCATGAAAGTGCTGAGAACACCCAAAGCTGCGTTTCTGAGAAGATCCGGATCACGTACTAACACACCTTCGGGGAAGATACGGGCGACAGCCAGGTCACGCTCAGTAACACTCCCATAAGGCTCATATGTATCATCACCGTGGACTTTTACATTATTGGCACTAAGGGCCAGAATGAAAGCACCAACCAGATCCCAAGGATCAGCATTTTCTCGTGCTGCATCCAGCGCCTGACGCAAAGCCTGTGTCCGAACATCCCCGATAATTTTAAGCCCTGTGCCTGAAATATCAGCGCGCTCTTTAGGTTTTTCGGGTTTTTGGGCTGACGGTAAAGAAAGGGAGCCATTTTCTGTCCTGCGGGTGGACTGTTCTCCCAGTTCGCGTACCCGTCCTTTTTGAATCTGCAGTGTGCGTGGGTTAACCCAGATCGCCGGGATATCTTCGTCCCATTCCATTTCCCAGGAACCCACCTTCCGGTATCCGTCTGGTGCAATTCCTTCCCCATATTCGTTGCTCTGGAGGTAAATGGTTCCTTCAGGCTTAGTTTTCTCAGCCCAGATCTGCTGCGCCTTAAACATAGCGGCATATTGGGTGCAGTATCGATTATCTTCTCCACCCTGCCCGAAGAGATCTTCTTCCCAGACGACACCAGCTTCTTTTGCAGTCTCGTCGTCAAACTCGTAGTTGCGAGCATATAATTCGACCTGATCAAGATATCTTACAAATTCCGACCAGTCGAAATGTGTGGCGTCTTCCCTACTCATCTCATAGTCGGCCGGATCTGCTCCTTCGTCAGCGCTTTCCGCCCAGATCTCGGCCCATACACCGCGTTGGCGCTCCAGCGGAGTGCGCGCAATTGCGTTCCGGTCAGTATAGGAAGGCCCAATCCCACTATCGATTGCCGCAATAATGGGCGGATGAATTTGGGACAACAGCATCAGGCCACGAAGATAGGCTGGTGTGACCATAAAAGCCCGACAGATTTCTGTATCCGTAGCGCCCTTCTCGCGCATATCCAGCACACCACGCCATTGTTCGGATTCCGTCATATCGGCACGCACGACGTTCTCGGCGACAGCGGCCATCGTATCGCTTTTTTCATCACCAGAACGGACATGCACGTCAATTTCAGTCAATTTCGCCGCAATACAGGCCCGCACCCGCCTGTGACCAGCGACAATCATCAACCGACCGTCCTCAAGTTCCCGCACGCAGGGCGCATGTATCAGGCCCACTGTCTTGATATTCAGCGCAAGCTGATGTTCCGCACGAGGATCTGGCTGGGTCTTACGTGGATTATTCGGGTTTGGTACGAGTGTTTTGGGATCGACGCGGCGAAGTTCCGTCATGATACTCTCCTCACTTTCAGGGTCATGAGGTGTCATTTTCTGACCTCATACCTTCGGCACGGTCACAGACGCCTACACGGGGCAAGGGCGAGCGTCAGCGAGGCCCCGGAACGGGGCGTACCCTTGCGGCGTGTGGGCGGCCTGTGGCCCGCCCTTCCCTTTTCGGCTTTGTGCTCTTCTTATTTTCTTAGGCCACCTGCTCAATTTTCTCTGCAACAGCAGAAGCAGTATCATCATTTGCTGTCGCCGATTTCAACGTAGCTTCCTTTTCCTTGCCTTCCGCTTCCAGCTCAGCATCCAATGCGGATAGCTCGGCACATTTCGCCGTGAGATCGTCGGCTTCCGCAAAAGGAAGTCCTTCCCGTGCGCGATAAGCTGGCAGTCGGCGCTGTGCCTCATCCAGACTGCGACGTGCTTCAGCCAGATCGCTGTCCAGACGTAAGGCTGCGTGCTCAATCCGTGAAATCAGTCCCAGAGGCTTGGTCTCACGATCGGTCTCGACCTCGATTTCTCCTGCAGGTGTATCCAGATAGATGGAGGAGACGACTTCTGGTTTTCTCTTGTCGGACGTTCTGAACTGCTGTTCATGAGCTTCGCACATCACTTCAAATCCGGCGATCCGACCCATGCTCCACTGCCCGGTCCGGCCTTCCCGTTCAGCAAGCCGCGCCTGCGACAGTATCCATGCCCCAGCTTTTTCACGGCTCTCAACCACCTTGGTGTCACGGTGCAGCGCAAACGCCTCGCCTTTCGTGGTGATACGCTGTGTGAGTGCCGCCTCAATTTTCGGAATGCGTGCCTGAGCTGTCTTGATGTCGCGTTCAGCTCTCTGGATCTGGCGCCGCACATTGAACTGATCATCGAAATGTGCGGCCTGCAAACGCTCAAGACGCGCGATATCGGCTTCTAGGCCCGCTTTTTGAATCAGACGCATGTCGCCTGATGCCAGCGCCTTGGCCATTGCAAACTGGTTGCCTTCACCGCCCACATCCTCAATACGACGGATTGTCCGGTCTCCCGACATTGCAAGGCCGATAAATCGCATCTTCCGTTCAAGGAGCTGCCAGTTGGTGGCGTCCACGGATCCCTGCTGGGCGTATGCGTAAACCTCCACTTCGTCATGCTGATTGCCCTGACGCACAATCCGACCTTCACGTTGCATGATATCGGCAACAAGCCAAGGCACGTCGAGATGATGCAGGGCTTTCAGGCGCTGCTGGGCATTGACCCCTGTTCCCATTGTGGCTGTTGAACCGATCAGGATACGCTTGCGGCCTGCATTGAGATCACCAAACAGACGCAGCTTGGCTGCCGCTTTGTCGTAATCCTGCATGAAGGCAATCTGCTCGGCTGGGACACCCATGCGGATCAGCTCTGACCTGATCCAGTTATAAGCCGAGAACCCGCGCTTGGTCTGGGAGGCCTGGGTGCCGAGATCGGAGAAGATCATCTGCACCGCCCCCGGTAAATCGTAAGCCCTGTCCGTCTCGGGATTGGTGTAACGATTGGCAGATGTCTCATGCCAGATTTCAAACACCTTCCGAATCATCACATTCAGCTTGGAATGTGGGTCACTATCCGCCCATGGTGCGATAAAGCGCAGATCGATCGCACCATGCCGGGCATCATTCATCACACTCAGAATGATGTCGTCCCCCTTCTGTGGACGACCTGAACGGGCTTCAATCGCGCGCATCCGTTCTGCTAGTGTCTGCTGGAATGCCCGAAAGTCTTCTGTGCTTTCGGCCACCACAATCTGTCTGTTACCCCCCTTAACTGAGGGCAGCTTGACATAACGGGCCAACTCGTCTGACTGAACGACGTCCGCGAAGTCACGATACATGGCCATCAGATCGGCCACATTGACGAATTCGGTAAAGCGCGTGACCGGTTTATAGAGGCCGTTGGGCTGAAGCTCTAGTTCGGTGCGTGTTTCCCCAAAGTTGGCCGCCCAAGCATCAAATTCGTGGAGATTGCGTGCGACAAGAGCATCCAGATCCATATACCGTCCGACATTCCACAATTCGGCAATCGTATTCGTAATCGGCGAACCTGAAGCCATGATCAGTGGACGTGTTGGATCAGTCTTCGCGAGGTAACGTGTTTTTACGAAAAGATCCCATGCGCGCTGTGAGCCGTTAGGATCGACACCTCGCAGATCGGACTGATTGGTCGCGTAAGACAGTTTCCGAAAGAGCTGGGCTTCATCCACAAGGATCTGGTCGATGCCCATTTCACCCATGTGAAGGAGATCGTCCTTCTGGGCGGCTAATCCTTCCAGTTTAGCCTCCATCCCCTCTTTCATGCGTTCAATACGCTTGCGGGAGATACGGTCATCGCCATCCAGGCCAGACAGAATGGCCTCGTATGACGCAATCTGGTCTTCAATCATCTCCCGTTCAAAACCCGCCTCCACCGGAATAAACTTGAAAGCGTCATGGGTTATGATGATCGCATCCCAGTTTTCAGTTGCTGCGCGGGCAATAAAACGCTGGCGTTTCGCTTTGACGAAATTTGTCTCGTCCGCCACGAGAATTCTCGCCGTAGGGTAGAGCATGAGAAATTCACGCGCCATCTGTGCAAGGCAGTGACCGGGAACCACGATAACGGCCTTACTGATCAGTCCAAGGCGTTTCTGCTCCATGACGGCAGCCGCCATGGAGAAGGTTTTTCCTGCCCCCACAGCATGGGCCATGTAGGTGCGCCCTGAGGCAATAATCCGCCAGACCACGCGCTTCTGGTGCGCACGAAGGGTAATCGCACTGCTTGCGCCAGGCAGACGCAGATGACTGCCATCAAAGGCCCGTGGCACCAGATTGTTGTAAGTCTCGTTATAGAGCTTTACGAGACGGTCAGAGCGATCGGGATCCTGCCACACCCACTTTTCGAACGCGCTTTTAATAGCAGCCAGTTTTTCTTTGGCCGCTTCCGTTTCCTGCGTATTGAGTTCGCGTCGCTCGTTGCCATTTTCATCGCGCCAATGATCCCAGATTTTGGGAATGGACTGGGAGAGCGCGTCTTCCAGCAATTCCGCTGCATTGCGTCGTTCCGTGCCCCAGACGGATGTAGCCTCTGCGCGAGACAGAAACGGCGTTCTGTTGATACTCCAGCATGCCACTTCCGGGGTATGACGAACGGTTGTTTCAATCCCCATGACCTCTTGTACGAAGTCCTGAATGTCCGTGACGGGCAACCAGGGCGCTCCCAGACGGGCTGTAATTTCAGAGGGGCGCAGATCCGGGGGCTGCACGCCTTCAAGGGCGCTGACATTGCGTGCAAACCGTTGGTCAAGTTGTGCGGCGTCACGTGCCAAACCCAGCTTGGTCCGCACGGCGCCTGAAAGCATCTCATCGGCCGTAACCCAGACGTCCCTGCCCTGCGCGCTGCGTTCTGGATCAAGGTAAACACTCTCGCCCAGTTCAATCAACGTATCGGCTTCACTCCGTCCCAGCAGTTCGGCAATGAGAGGCAGATCCACACGTCCCGTTTCATGCAAGGACACAGCCAGCGCGTCATGGGCTCCGTGTATTTCAGGCTCTGTCGGTGCATGAATGACACGCTCAGAGAATATCGGCCCCATGCGGCCCGTATCCGTGCGTTCGTCATACTCCTCAATCGATGCCACCAGCCAAACGTCAGGATCATCCATAAAGGGCTGCAAGTTCGGGCGCCGCTGGGTTTCCCGTGTTTTCCCAGTTTCAGGATTTTCGCGCAGCGTGGTGCGGGTATGATTAATGGGGCCAAATTCACGCACGAAACTCTGGTACGCTGTTTTCAGAGTGCGCTGCTGCGACCCGTAAGGCAGGTTCTGCATCTGAGCCCGCAACACACTTCGTGCGGCATCACGGATGGGCACCAACCCGCGGATGATCCGAGCATGTTTGGCAAAAATCCCCTCTGCCTGACCTGCCTTGCGGATCGGGACGATCTGAGTCTGTCCCTCGCTAATCTGGTGCAGAACACCCCGGTCTACAAAGTAGCTTCCTTCCTTGAGGTCTGCACCACTTGCCGCGGTTCCAACCGTAACGCCCTCACCTGCTGGCCGGACAATGCGTGCCTCCAGCGGCTGTAGAAAATGAACGTTGGGCGCAATCCGGCTCAGGGCTTGCGGAAGAAGAAGATCTAGTTCTGCGCCGGCGGTGGCAGAGCATGTGTAGCCGGGACCAAACTGCGTTGTCGTCCAGATATGACTGCCGAGCACCTGTTCGGGATGGTCAAGGAAATACCGGTTTATGACGAGCGGACCATTTCCCTCGTCTGAGTTTGGGATGTCTGCAGTTTCAACCCAGCTCTCATTTGACGGCACTTCTCCAACTTCTCGTTTGCGGAATGCCAGGATATCGACCACCACATCTGTCCCGGCATCGTCACGCATTGCGCCTTCAGGCAAACGCACAGCACCAAGCAGGTCTGCGCTCTCGCCGATAATCTGTCGTGCCTTAGGATCCGTTTTGTCCAGTGTGTATCGGGAGGTCACGAACAGGGCGATACCGCCTGGTCGTAAAGCTTCGAGTGAGCGGGCAATGAAGAAGTCATGAAGACTTAGTCCCAGCTTCTCCAAGCCGTCCCGACCGTGCACCGTGCGATTGCTAAAGGGTGGATTACCAATTACCAGATCATAGCCATGCGAAAGCTGGGCTCGCGTGAAATCCTCACTGCGGATCCATTGGTTTGGATAGAGCTTGCGGGCAATGCGGGCAGAGATTGGATCGTTTTCAATGCCTGTAAAGGCGATCTTGCCTTCCAGTTTTTCAGGTCGTGCGGCTATAAAGACCCCGGTGCCGCAACCCGGTTCAAGCACCGAACCGCCACGAAACCCCATACGCTGAGCCATATCCCACAGCGAGTGAACAATCAGTTCCGGGGTGTAATGGGCATATTGTGTGGCGCGCTGCAGGCCAGCCCTTTCAGTCTCCGTCGTAAGCTGTTCAAGTTCTGAAGCAAGACTTTCCCATCCCTTGCGCACCTCTTTACCAGTGGGCGGGAAGAGGTTGTTGGCAAGTTCACCCGCACCAAAACCAGTAAAACGGGCGAGCACCTCCTGCTCTGCCTCGGTGGCGTTACGATCCTCGCGCTCCAGTTCCCCGAGAAGGGCAATCGCTGCCAGATTACCCTCAGCACGGGCTTTCCATCCGCTTGCAAGACCACGCAGTCCCTTCAGCCGGAAATCGCGCTGTGGAATACGGAAAGAGTGAGGGGAGGGGAGGCTGACTTCGGGAAGGGGCTGGTCATCGTCTAGAGACCAGAGGGATGCGAGCTCACCGGACAGTACAGTGGTATCGAACAGATTGAGTTGCGAGGCTGACATGGACATGATGGCGCACTCCGTTCAATCGGCATCGCCCGACGCCTCAGAAAGGGTCGGGGGCCTGATTGCATAGGTTTGTGAGGATTAGTGGCAAGGAGCGGGAAGGGGAGCGTCTACTCTCTCTTCATTCCTTGTCCCTTATGCCTTCCGGACAACCGGGCCGGAGTGGGGGGCGCAAGTGCGGTGCGAAGCGCCGGGAGCGGAGCCACGCACAGGCCGCGCAGCGGGCGAGCATGGCGAGCACCTACCACTTGCGGCGCACGCTCAGGGCTGGTGAATATTTTCTATTGATATTATTTATCTATATTAAACGCGGTAAATTTCTTTTTTTACACGTGTAAAAACCATTAACCTTTCATTGGGCAACGGGGGTTTTTGATCATTCAGGAAGACTGAATCCTGAAAAAAATGTTTTTTACACGTGTAAAAATGTTGCGCTAGGTGATGTAAATAATATAGGTCTGTATCAGAAAGATTTTGGGAGCCTCAAGGTGCTTGGAAAAACTATTTTGTTTGCTAGCGTGAAAGGTGGGACGTCCAAATCCACACTTTCTGAATGTATCTCAGTCTGTGCCGCAAGGGATGGAATGAGAGTTTCTGGAATCGACTTCGATCCTCAAGCTACATTTCGTAACTGGGGAGATGCAAGAGAAGAAACGCAGAAATCTATTCCTTCTCTTACACGTATTCCTGTAAAGTCTTTAACGTTATCAAAATGGAAAACTGTTGAAGATTACACAGATGATAATGATTTGGTAGTTATTGATACACCTCCTGCATTAGAAAACGATGCTGATGCTTTTTTGGGTTTGTCACAACTTGCTGATGTAGTTCTTGTGCCTACTAGTGCTACTCACAATGACATATCTAGTAATACGCCTTACTTACTATCGTTAAAAAAAGCAGGTGTCAGAGCTTTTGTAGTGTTCTCGCGGGTAAATCGTCAGACTAAAAGTTTTAGAGAAGCCCGACAAAGGGTTGCTAAATACGCCCGAGTTTTGCCAGTTGAGATACCAATTGCTGAGGATATGCATGTTCACAATCATGGTGGATTGACCTCTGTCGATATTAAAGATGCCAGAGGTTCTAAAGACGTTGAGCTACTTTGGGATTTAATTAAACACGAGATAGAACTATGACCGTAAAGATTTCAAAATCATTGGCCAAAAAAATTGCTTTACGTGATGAGCCACTAACTCAAGAGCGTGAAATAGAACTTATGACTGCGGATGCTAGAAGTTCTGCGCAGAACGAATTAATTGAGATTGATGAAGATTTATTACATACACTTAACGAAGTATTCGGTGACACGGATCTTCTGAAAGATCAGAAACGTCTTCAGACGATCGTTACCCAACGTAAGATCATTTATCGCAATTTTGTAAGAGCTGGCCACGCCGCGTTGGCAATGGGAAATGCGCTTCTAGATATTGAAGCTTCTTTAACTATCGGCGAACGAGAAAGACTAAAGCAGAGCACAGAAAAGATACTGCCATTCGGTGATACTGTAGCTTCGATGTTGAAAAGTGTTGCTCGTTTTGTAAAAACGGGCAAGGTCCCAGAAAACGATCTCCCGGCAAGCTATTCAGCAGCTTACGTCTTAACAAACATGACAGATCCGGAACTTGATGCGGCAAAGGAAGAGGGACTTATTCGTCCTGAAGTGGGTCGTAGAAAGCTATTGAATTTTCGGAAAGATTATCGCCAGCGCATAGAAAAAAATGGCGAAAAAAAGAATATAATAGACCTAGAAAAACTGGAAAACAAAAGGGATAAAATTTTGAATAGAAGGAAGAAGCTTGCATTGGAATATTTTACATTGAGCCGTGAATTCCGTGAAATCAATAAAGTCATCAAAGCTATCAAAGGCCGTTAGGTTGGCAGCGCTTTAAGGGCCATTCATGTCGTTAAACCTATTTCGTTGTAGGATTGACCAGATGTGTGGCCTTTTGGGGCACTGGAGGTTTGGATGAATGTAAAATCACTCCTATCTCAGTCGTAGTGACTTTTGCATCGGGATAAACAGCCAGTGCTATTTTCAAACTTTCCAGAAAGTTTTCTCTGAATTTTCTCAGGCGCGCGTAACTCCGCCCAAATTGAGCATACAGTGCTTTCCATGTAATTTGGCAATCAGCTGGAAGAACGTGTAATCGATAAGCGAGCCAGCAGTATATATCTAATGCTTGACTATTATTTGCTATCGCACGGATTGCGGCTTCTTGTAATGGGACTGGGTGTTTTTTTAATTGTTCAAAAAAACCTTCAGATAATTTAACTGTCTCTAATAATCCACCATTTACATGGTGAGTAAAGAGAGCTGTATCCAAGATATTTTGATTAACAAAGCCAATTTGGTTACCTTTAGTAATTTGGAAAGTCATCCGACAGCGTGAGAGCCTTAATGCCTGCTCACGAACATCTTTCATACTTTTTCCACCAATCGATACGCCTAATTTTTGTAGCCACTCACGTAGACTACGCCCAAGCTCAATTTCTCGACTATTTGTTTTAATAGCTTCTGTCTGGAGATAAAGTAGTATCAGGCGCGCCCTCGACCCGTAGGGTACGCCAATTCTAATTACACCATCTTCTGTGGCAACTGACCCAGGCTCTACCATTAACTTTAAATGTTCAGTTTCTATAAGCCATATCTGATCATCTGGCTGCCTCCTGTGAGGTAATGCTGCCTGACACCAACCACTGAAGAGAAAGCCTACACCTGTCTGTTCGTCAGACATGAAGTCAAAAGCAACTTCCAGCTCTTTCCTATCATCTGTGAAAGCCAATGCACCTTGGCGGCCGTGTTCTTCAAGAAGGCGGTGAATTCTTGCCATGTGTCTTAGATACGTACTTCTTGCTTCAAAGTCTTCGAGGACTTTTGGGGCGCAAAACTATTCGCAAAGATATTTGTATATTTATATTAGTTTGCGCCCCAAAAGTCCCTAGGATGAAATCTGTATGTCATTGAAAAGAAAGGGGTTCGATAATCTTAAGGTGCCCTAAAAGTTCATACTTCGGCCCTAAAAGTTCACATTTAACCTATGTAAAATAGCTACGGACAACGCCCTAAAAGTTCACATACGTCGAGTCTTAACAAGCAAGACGATTCAGCTTTCTATGATGACTTAGGAAAAAGTAAGTGGGTGTGAACTTTTAGGGCGGTAATGAAGTTTCTCTTCAAAACCGACTTTTACCAGGATGTCGTTTAAAAGCCTGATCCTCTTCAACATATGCTTCCAGAACTCGGTAATCGCGATGACGGGAAAATCGTTTGAGCGACATCAGGTCAATGCCATCCTGAGCGCCTGTCGTGATGGCACCCCGACGTAGACTGTGCCCGCTAAAATCGCCCTCAATCCCCGCAGCCTGACAGCGGCGTTTGATGATTGTGGCTATCGAAAAGTCCGAAAGACTTTGCGTGCCGATTTTAGGATCAGGAGCAGTCCCATTTTTTTTCGCTGTTGCAGGCAGCCAAATTCTTGGGAAGGCAGCAGTCGTCTCGTTTGTGCTCTCTGTCTTTGAATCGTTTGACTTGTTTTTTCGTGGTGTCAGTTTTGACTCCCGTAGCCACGTCTCCCACGCACGAACAGGACAATGTCTGGTTATCCCACGGGGAATAACGATTGTGGTGCCCTGATGCTTCTTATCCCCCTTAGAGTAGGGTAGGGTGATCCGCATGCAGTCTTCATCAAGCATGACGTGTTCGAGCTGGATCCCTGCCAGTTCAGAGCGACGAAGCGCTCCACCATAGCCAACCAGCAAAATGGCGCGGTCACGTGTATCCACCAGCGATGTCATAGGGATCTTATCAACGACCTCGCAGAGCATTTCCCAAGTCAAACCTTTTACCCGGCGTTGTGGCGTCTTGCTTGGTGAGCGATGAATTCCGGCCAGCATCTCAGAGACGAGAGCATGTGTCGTAGGTATGGGTAGATGTGCCACATGATGAAGATAGCGCAACGCAGCCCTATAGAGTTCAATAGTTGCTGGCTTGCGTCCGCGCAAAGCCAGATCAGCTAGATAGGTTGCAACATCTTCGCTTCGCGCAGGCAGGGCAGGGAGGTCATGACGTTCAGCAAATGCACACCAGCCACGGATGGCCGAGCGGTAGGCTCGGCGGGTGTTAGCGGCCTTACCGATCTGAACGAATGTGCCTACGGCTGCCTGTGATGTCTCCAGTTGGCCGTCATGTTTGGGAACCTCAGCTTCAGCCAAAGCCGAGAACCAGCGGACAACATTGGCAGGAGCTTGTCCGATAGGTGCAGGTGTCGGGATAGAATTGACCTTGTCCTTGCTCGGAAGGAAAGATGGTCTTTCGTTCTGGTCCGACGAAACAAGCGACGCGACAAACGCTAAGCGTTGTCGATCGATCTCAAGAGCTACTTCGAGATGGTAGCCGCTGGGGAGAGAGGAAAGGGCGCCCTCAAGAAGTTTACGCGCACTGGCTGTGTGTTCGGCGCCGTCGGGCAATTCAGTGTCGGAGAGAGCAGAGCCATCCGGAAGAATGCTGCCGGCGATAAAGACAGGAAGGGGCGGGGAGAAGCGTGCTGTCGAGAGAATGGGACGCAGGACGTCGATCGTAATGTCGGATTGAGCCAAACGCTGCCTGGTGAGGCGGTCTACCTGTTCTAGAACACGCGAGCGTAGAACAGGCCATGATCCGGTCAGGTGTAGAGCATCAAGCATTGCTCGTTATCCTTTTCCCGAAAAACCAGCATAGTAAGCCCCCTCAGCAATATCCTGACGCAGTCGCTGCACCGCGACGAGCGCGTCTGCCGCATCACGAGGTCCATCGTATGCCTGAGCCTATAAGACCACGGTGCCCTAAGATAATAGCAACCTCAACTGAACGGTAACAATGGGGGGCAAGTGGACGGTCCGGTCATCGGCGATGAAGAGAGAAAGCCGTCAGACTGACGCCTAACTGATCTCCAGCAAGTTTTCATCTCTACACACGGCTAAACAGCGATACTATTCGAGGATTAGTTGGAGTGGGGGTTGCGCTCGAATACGTTCTAACAGGCGCTCTTTTAACCGTGGATCAGAGCGGGCGGCCTCTATGAGGTTGTTAAGTGCCGTCCGCACGTCATTCCGCACGTCATTAATAAAGGGAATAAAATTCAGGATTACAGTATCATCACGAGGCGGTGCCTTTTGAGCGGGGATTAGATTACCCTCCCCATGCCCAATCATAATTGATCCAGTCCGACCGTGCCCACCGGGTTCGCCATACAAGCTGAAGGCATGTGCCAAACCACATCTGAGAGTGCGATACATCTGCTCTGGCAAGTCATTGGAGCCATTTCTATAGGTGAACTGGGAATATGCTTCTGGGAAAAATTTATTAATGAAAATCGTGAAATATTCACGGCCTGATTGCCATTTTAATTCTTCTTTTCTTTTGACTTTGACTTTAATCTTGGTAAGGGAAGCAAGATAATCCAAGGATACCGACAGCCCTACAAAATCCCATGCAGTGCCGCGACTGTCTCGTTCAAGTTCATTAAATCGCTCGTGCATATAACTTTTAAATTTTTCGAGTTCATCATTGTTTTCTAAATTCATAATTCCAAGCTTACTATTTTGGTTTTAGAGTAGATAAAATTTCGTGTTTCAGTGGCCAGTGAGGCCGAGTCTGTTTCGGAAACGTCAGTGTAACAGGTTTACGGCCGATATGAGAGTCGAAAGCGGCAGCTTCTGCTGCCTTCTTAACCGAGCGCCTCAGACGCCAGATGCGCAACTGCCCGCTGAGTTTCCGGAGCAATCCCATCTTCGATAAACCAGACTGCGGACAGGCCGCTCCAAGCATGAATCCATCGCAACAGTCTGACAGGCTCAACACCCGTATGTGAGCTGACAAGCCTGATCCTTTGCTCGAACCTTTGTGGAGAAATAGCGTAGGGGCGCTGTGAATCCGCAAGATCGGGATTCAGAAATAGAGCCGCAAAATCAGCGGCCCTTTCCCCATAAAGGCCCTTCGGGTCGATCGCGCGCCAACCTCGCGCCCCAAAATCCAGAACGTTGCCGTGATGGAGGTCTCCGTGCAAGACGAGTTGCTCCTGTGGATCACTTAATAGCGTGTGGGCCTGACGGTCGCAGTCTTTCAACCATTCTGCGTTGTTCGAGGAGAAACCGAGCAAGTCAGCGAACCAGCTTTTCAAAGACCGCATTTCTTCATGCTGTAATCGTGAAGATGAGTGCAGAAGTTCCGCTGTCTCACAAAGATTTCGCGTTGCTTCATTGTCTAAGCCTGCGTAAACGAGGTCGGCGAAAGTGCGACCGCTAATTGCTCTTTCCAGAAGAAGAGCGCCTCAATCATGTTCCATAACTGCGGCAACACCCTGCCCATTCCACAGTGTCATGAGATGATTGCCGCGAAGTTCATCGGGGTCAGAAGTTACTTTCAACATAGCCGGGGAGCCATCGCGGGTGACCGGCACCAAGTAGGAACTTGCTGTCCGAACAGGCGCGCCATCGGCAACTAGATGCCAGCGTGACATATAAACGGTAGCCGCCGAAGCAAGGGCAGTATGGTGCTTGGTACCGGGCATGCTAGGAGCATATAACTCTCATTCGGTGTCCGCTATTGGGAAACGCTTGAACCACGCGCTACGACTGGCATGCGGGCGGAAGGAGCCATCCCCCAACGATCTGGGTAGTCTGTTACGATTTAATTGCTTTTTAGCCTGCGAGGACGGAATTTTTTGCCTTGCGTTCGGCAAGGGATTCCGAGGGGCTGGAAAGCCCGGTGTCCGGCGAGTTATCCGCATATTCCGGAATTTTCCTATTGGCTTTCGGGTCGTATTTCTTACCTCCCACAAAGAGATTTAGTTTGTCGGTGCTAGATGGAGGATGTAATTGGAAAAAAACATAAAAGATGGTGACGCAGAACAACTACTGCCGCGGCAGATCAGGTTGGTTCAGTCCCTCGCTGATTTCCAGATGGCATGCAGTGCCATGGAATTTATATGTGAACTTGACGAAGATCGCCTCGTTACTCGCGTCGAGCGACGGCGCTATCGATGTTTTGAAGACACCGCTGTAATTGCCTATGGGCGCGCCTTCACAAATGCTAATAATTTGCCTTTGCTTAGTTTTAAACAGATCAAGATTAGCCCCAGCTCTGACGAACGTGCTCTGCATGAGCGACTGTTAGAGCGGCGCAACAAGGTCATAGCTCACTCCGATGCTGATCGGCAGCGCATTAGCTTCACAACCGAATGCTTCAGTTTGGAAAACAAGCTGGTAATGATGCCACGTTGGGACTTCGACGATGCGCTGGAATTTTTTGCTGAGCGGGAGGCGTTGGTTGCGTGGTTTGGCACCCTTATGTCGGCGACTAGCAAACGTCTATTTGAACAAGTGCAAAGCATGTCGGAGATACGCTTCGTTCGTGATCATACTTTGATTGTAAGTTCCGGCGCAGAAGAGGGCTAGGAGTCAAAGGTACTATGTATTCGCCTACGGACTAAGATCACTAATTAATCGGGCACAAGGCCAATACGTTACCAAAATCCTAAGCCTAGCGTGAGGAAATGTAATAGATCACAGCGGGGTGTGAGCCACCTCTCGGCAGGAAGAAGTAATGCGGGTGTTGCTCGCCAATATCCCCAGCTACTTTATGATGGTCGTAACGGGGCTGCGTGGCCGGTCGTAAACGAAAGTCCACTTTTGAGACGGGCTCCAAAGAGCTTGAGCGTCCGGCATGAGGCGTAAGCGGAAGTTCTGGGTCTGTTTGCATGGTTTCCGGCGTGTCTGCACGGGCCGGCAACTCTATCATTAATTTCTGCATTTTTATCGCGATTAAGTGGTTTTTGCGTCGACAAAAAAGGCAGTCAGCTGCGGATTATCATTATCTTCTGGTTTTCGACAAATGTCGAAATACCTTAATTATGTTAGTCAATATTCTTATATTTCAGCATGTTAGTGATACCCTTAATTATGGGAAGGTCCCTTATTGATGCGAAAAAAGCCCATAATTAGGAGACAAAACGCGACCGCATGTTTATCAACGCACGGGTCTGCTTCCGCCTACATCTCGGTCGTTTGGACCACAAGATTATTTGTCAAATAGCGGACATCAGCGCTTCAAAGCCTCGTTGTAGAGCTTGTCTGGATTTCACTGATTACACCTATTGAATGATTCCAAGACACAGGCAGTCCCCCCATGGACGTTACGGTGAAAATTTCGGCGATACGGACTTTTGATCGGATCATATGACAAGCACATCCTTATATCCTTGTCATACTGCCCCATAGTATGAAAGGATACTCAAGGGCAGTATATTCGGAGTAAACGTTTCGTGCCGCACACACCAGCTGAGAAAAAGCGCGTTCTGACCCGCGTGCGCCGTGTTCGCGGGCAACTTGATGCGCTGGAACAGGCTTTGGAGAAGGGAACTGATTGCGGTCCAGTGCTGCAACAGGTGGCGGCTATCCGGGGAGCGATCAACGGATTAATGGCCGGTGTTCTCGAAAGCCACCTGCGAGAAGAATTTGTTGAGTGTGCCGGTGATCGTGATGCTGCGAGTAGTTCGATCGAGAATGTGGTGTCACTCGTTCGATCCTATCTACGGTGATGCGTTCGATGCTGGCTGACAAATCATTTGGAGAAAAATCATGAAATCACGAGCCGCAGTTGCTTTCGAGGCGGGTAAGCCCCTTGAGATTGTCGAGATCGACGTAGCGCCTCCTCGTGCGGGTGAAGTACTCGTGCAGATCACGCATACGGGTGTGTGCCACACTGATGCGTTTACCCTGTCAGGGGATGACCCCGAGGGACTGTTCCCAGCCGTTTTGGGTCACGAAGGCGCGGGAATTGTAATCGAGGTCGGAGAAGGGGTCACCAGCGTTGCCCCCGGCGACCATGTCATTCCGCTTTATACGGCTGAATGCGGTGAATGTCTGTTCTGTAAGTCGGGAAAAACCAATCTCTGCATTTCAGTGCGCGCTACACAGGGTAAAGGCGTTATGCCGGATGGTACGACGCGCTTCTCCTACAAAGGTCAGTCGATCCATCATTACATGGGGTGTTCGACGTTCAGCGAATACACGGTTGTTGCCGAGGTTTCTCTGGCAAAAATCAATCCAGCATCCAATCCAGGACATGTCTGCCTGCTGGGGTGTGGTGTTACCACCGGGATCGGTGCGGTACACAACACGGCCAAGGTACAGCCGGGAGATACGGTTGCCGTCTTCGGACTGGGCGGGATCGGTCTAGCGGTGATTCAGGGAGCGCGACAAGCAAAGGCTGGCCGGATTTTCGCTATTGATACCAATCCGGAAAAATTTGAACTTGCCAGGGCGTTCGGCGCCACGGAGTTCCTTAATCCGAAGGACTATGACAAACCGATCCAACAGGTTCTGGTGGAAATGACCGGCTGGGGCATTGATCATACCTTTGAATGTATCGGCAACGTCAATGTCATGCGCGCGGCGCTGGAAGCCGCCCATCGTGGGTGGGGGCAGTCGATCGTCATCGGTGTGGCTGGGGCTGGTCAGGAGATATCAACCCGTCCCTTCCAGCTTGTCACGGGTCGTTCGTGGCGCGGCTCGGCTTTTGGTGGTGTCAAGGGACGCAGCCAACTTCCCGGAATGGTCGAAGACGCCATGCGCGGCGATATCGAGCTTGCGCCTTTCGTAACGCACACCATGCCGCTCGAAGATATCAATACGGCCTTCGATCTGATGCATGAAGGAAAATCCATCCGTTCCGTCATTCATTTCTAAGGTCTGTGTCTCGCGGCGCAACATCATTTCCAACGGTTGGAAATTAAAGGAGAACAATCATGGCAGTTATTTCAGGTGACGGTGTTTTCTCTCACGTTTTTCTCGGGGCGGTGGATACTGCGGTATCTGCGAAATTCTATGATGCCGCGCTTGCGGCTCTGGGCATAAAAAACCTGGGGCCGTTCGGGCATGGGTGGATTCTGTATGGCCGCGAGAAACCAGCGTTCATCATTGCGCGTCCTGGCAACGGTGAAGTGCCCTCAAGCAACGGTGTCACCATCGGTTTTGCGGCAGCGACACCCGCCGAAGTGGATGCTTTTCATGCCGCAGGTCTCGCCAATGGAGGAACCGATGAAGGCGCACCCGGCCCGCGAAGCCATCTACCGGGCGCTTATGCCGCCTATCTCCGGGATCCGGCAGGTAACAAGATATGCAGTTATACCTTCACGGACGGCAATTGACGTGCGCAAAAGGCCGTGAAAGCCATGGAACGCAAAGAAACGCACGCCTCTTTCGGGGGCGTGCAGGAAGTCTGGCGACACAATGCCGTGTCGTTGGGTGTGGAAGCAAACTTCGCGATTTACCTGCCTCCGCAGGCAAAAACTGAAAAGGTTCCTGTTCTTTACTGGCTCTCTGGCCTGACATGCACGGAGCAGAATTTCATTGGCAAGGCTGGCGCGCAACGCGTGGCTGCGGAACTGGGCATCGCCATTGTCGCGCCAGATACCAGTCCACGGGGTGTGGAGGTGGCTGATGACGATGCTTACGATCTTGGACAGGGCGCTGGATTTTACATCAATGCGACGCAGGAACCGTGGGCGGCACATTATCGAATGTATGATTACGTCGTCACGGAACTTCCTGCGCTGATTGAAGCGAATTTTCCGGTTACGCAGCAGCGAGGTATTGCGGGACATTCGATGGGTGGATTTGGCGCCATCATGATCGCGCTGCGTAATCCTGGTCGCTATCGTTCTGTGTCAGCCTTTTCACCCATTGTGGCGCCAACGCAGGTACCATGGGGTGAAAAAGCGTTCAGCGCTTATCTTGGTCCGGATCGTGCCAGTTGGGCGGCCTATGATCCGCTTGAACTTGTGCGGACAGCGACGGAAAGACTGCCTGTCCTGATAGATCAGGGTTTGGCAGATCAATTTCTGAAAGAACAACTCAGGCCACAACTGTTCCAGGCAGCCGCACAGAACGCAGGGCAGGAACTCATTCTGAATCTTCGTCCTGATTACGATCACAGTTATTATTTTATAGCCAGTTTCATTGCAGATCATCTCAGACATTTCGTGAGTAAACTAGGATGAACAGATTGTCAGATTTTTTGGATCCGCGCTTTTCTGGCTTCGGGTGGAGACGAAATCTGTTAGGGGCGTCTTGGAAACTGTGGAATTAACTGGCGGCTTTCTGCATCTTTTGTCCGGAAGCAGACATTCCGTTTGCCCCTCAGAGCCGACATGGAGTGAGTCCTCGGCGTGAAATAAGCCCGACTAAGAACGGGCTTATTTTAACCTAATTAGAGGACTCGTTTTAACCCGAATAAGGGCATTTTCGCGGGGTTGAACGGCGCGAAAACGAGGATTCTCCTAATTGAGGAATTTCGACAAACCTTCCTTTTTCCGTGCGCCCACCTACTTGCAATAAAGGGGAGAAACGGACGTAGATTTTGTGGCAGAAAACCGTTGACTTTGGATATACAGCAAAATTCCTGGGCTGCTGTTTGTCTGAACAACCGCTATAAGCCTCAACATTCTGATTTATACGTCATTGACGTATGTGCTGTTGACGTATAATTTGCCGATAATGTCAAAGCTGCAGACCGTTGTCGAACTGCCTGAATTCATAAAACGGGCAAAAGCCCTGATGTCAGACGACGATCGTATGGCTCTGATTAACATGCTCGCGGCAATGCCAGAGTCTGGGGTTTCTCTGGGCGGCGGCCTGCGAAAGATTCGTTTTGCACGTGAAGGTAGCGGGAAGAGGGGAGGTTACAGAACTCTTTATGTCTTTGGCGGAAGACATATGCCTCTGTTCCTGCTGACTGTTTTTGCCAAAAACGAAAAAGACAATCTAACCCGATCCGAACAGGCCGCTCTAGTAGACTTGAGTAAGACACTGATTGCGAAATATGGAGAACCATCATGAGCACTTATGACAGCATTCTGCAGGGGCTGAATGAGGCTCTCGCATATTCGGAAGCTCAAGCACAAAACAGCATTACCCATAAGGTGCGTGTGCCGTCTGTGGACGTTGCTGCCATCAGAACCCGAACGGGACTGTCCCAGGCGCAGTTCGCCAGGAGCATCGGTGTCGCCAAGGGAACCCTTCTGAACTGGGAACATGGTCGTCGTCAGCCAACCGGACCAGCTCAGGTCTTGCTGGCGATGTTAGATAAGCGTCCATCGTTGGTCAGCGAACTGCTCTCTGCCGCTCGCTGATAAAACTGGGACCCTAGACGCTGATTGAAGCAGCTGCTTCGGGGGGGGGGGCGGGAGGTCCGGTTTCGGGTGAATAAATCGCAAAGATAACCTCTGATTGAGACTATAACCTTTTGAAATCTTCTACTAAAATCGATCAGAGAAACCGAAAAATTTATTGTCAGTTCCGCCCACCGAACTATAGCCCCAGAGACTATAATAAATCATGCTGAATACGTTTGAAATAAAAGACCTTCTGATATACTTCGGCTTCGAGTTTAACGAAGAAAAAACGCATGCCTTTGGTTTCAGTCATTCAACGTTAAGAAACTAAAGGGTGTATCTAAAAGTTGACCGCAAGCGTCTTGCAGACGAGCCCAAGCCAGTAAAGAAGCAGCCGCTTGTCGTTCATCTTGATGTCGGCCAAATTCTTGGTTTTGATGAAACTCGTGTGGGTAAGTCAGAACCCAATCGAGAGTACAAGAACGACAACATGAGTGCATTCCGCATTGGGGCGAGCTCCAAGGCTATGGGCATCGCTGTCAATGTCGAGGACGTTTATGCTCTGAAAGAGCTACTTGTTCTAATGGGCTGGCGGCATCCGCAAAATCAAAATAATGCCGAGCAGGACATTGCTGAAGCCACCGATCTGCCAGAACAGGAGACCGAACGGCAGGCGGTAATCGCTGCACGGCGCGGCCAAGGTATGTTCAGGGCATCATTGGATGAGCATTGGAAGTGCTGTGCGGTCACTGGCTGCGCCACGCGTGCGTTGTTGCGTGCCTCGCATATCCAGCCATGGCGAGATTCGAGCAATATTAACCGGCTCAACCCGTACAATGGTTTGTTGTTGGCCGCGCATCTGGATGCCGCATTTGACCAGGGCCTGATCAGCTTTGCGAACGACGGAAGCATCTTAATAGACGAGTATCGCCTTCCTCGTGAACAAGCGGCTTTGATAGGAATTACCTCAGGGATGAGACTCAGTCATGTAAGTCCAGCACATCATCCGTTTCTGGACAATCACCGCCGATTACATGGATTTGTTTGATGCTTAATACGCTGGCCATTTGAACAACCGGTTTGGAAAAATAACTGAGGGGCTTTGAATAGCCGAAATGCAGGCATTGCTGCCTGTCTGCTTCTGTACCACTGAGTAGATCTGGGGGGAAAGCGGAGTGTCGGGTTTTCGCCAGGAGCCAGCCGAAGCAGACATCTCCGGCAGATCAGGCTCGGTCTCAAAATACAAACACGAAGATGATCATTCGGCCCAGTAGTTCATGTGATGCACATGCACTTTCAGCTCAGGGTTTCGGGGACCTTGGAATAGAGCCGAATAAGGAGATAAGTATTTTGATTCGGGAATATTGAGTTTAGAGCTAGCGTCCTTATCCAGATCAATTGTGCCGTTGAAGCCAGAAATGAGAACAGAGCTGTTTCCATGGCCGCGATACAGTAGGCAGCCTGTTACGCCGAGGTATAATTCCGATCTCGGTTCTATCGTCAACACTTTATTTGCTTCTTTTTCAAGATCTTCAAACGTAAATTGAAAAGTATTATATCCTCCGTCATTACTGGTTTCTTGAGGAAACACTATATCTCCATCTGAATGAAGATGTTTTGCGTAGTTTCGGCAGAGTTCTTTTGGGTTTGGACCAGCTCCTATCACGTATATCCCTGCAATGAATTGTACGTCCTGAGCCAATCCGGACCCTAGGTTCTTGTATACTGGGTGAGCGTTGAATTTAACAACAGAAGCTATTTCATCCGAGTATTTGGATATGGAAGTATCGGTGATTGATACTATCTTCAGCCATGGTCGATTTTGAGAAAATAATGCCTCCCTCGCGATAGCAGTTTGTTCCACAGATGCCACTGCTTGGGTGTGAGCCTCGCCTACCGCACGCCATGCATAGAAGGCACTGAACCCACCTGCAATCGCGGCAATCATAGCGAACACCAGCGATATCGAGGCTATTAAGCGATCGGTTAATGGCACAATAAAAGCATTCGCAAGTTCTCTTATCTGACGCGGGCTATGATCCACGATGAAAATCTAACCCGTCAACAAAAAAAAGTGGTCATCTATGTCGAGCAGAACTGACTGTTAGGCGGCGCGCTCCAAAAGGCCTGTAGATTTCAAATCGATCGAAGTCTGCTTACGGGAGCATGGCGGGGAGTTCTTATGTCTTAGAAGAAGGCGGAAATCGACTGAAGCTGTCTCTCAGAAACCAGTTAAAAGCAGATCGATAGCCTGGGTTATTTCATCCTGATAAAGAGACAATGAAGTCACGCCTTTCTTCAGATCACGTTCAGGTACAGCAGCCATAAACTGCGTCATCATAACGAACGATTGGTCATCTATTGTGAAAACAGGATTCAGTCTCTTTGCTGGCTTGGGTGCCACTTTCTGTGCTAAAAGTGGCACCACGATGCGGGTGCCCAATTCATCAAGTAGATCTGCCTGTACATCTACAACAAAACGCGCTTCACCTCGTCTGGCCAAACGATACACATCAAAACGGGCCATTCAGAAGTTCTTATAATCTGCGAGTGGAAGACCATTCTCTTCGACATATTGTCTGGATGCTTCAAGGGATGAGCGATTCTCTGCGAGCCATTGTTGAGCACGGATTGAAGCGATCGCTGACTTCACCCCCTGCTCGCAGGCCTGCGATATGTTGAGATCAAGCGATTTGGCTTCTTCGAGTAACTGAGACGGCAACGTCACATTAGTCGGACGACGTGTTGGGCTGGCGGAATGCGGGCGAACCATAGCTTTACTCCATGTCCTGGAAACCGAAGTTTAGCACATATTTATGCGCATCTCCATATGCATACTCTTATCCCGACATATGGACACTTTCCAAGAGCTCAAGCAATTCTTTTGACGTCTGACCTGAGCGACACCGGAATGTCTGGGGCTGTCCGCTTAGTTGATGGAGTTTCCATGCGGCATGATAATTAGAATATTTTTTTATCAGTGAGTTATAAATCCATTTAATACGGATAATATTCTATTTAGCCGAGAAAAATTCACTGATTAGTGATAAAAACAGCAAGTGAAATTTGAGAGTTTATCTCTTTAGCGTTTATGTCGACAATGGAGGGGAAAGCGGAATGTCCGCAATGGAATTGAACGAGGTGAACAGCGGACATAATGGCAGCCCTAGAGGAAAGACCAACCCCTTCCATGGTCGTATGTCATCACTTTTCCAGCGGATGTCATCGGAAAATGCGATGTGAATACTGCTGCGGTGTGTTCGGCAGCATAATTCAAAGCCCATTTGCGCGATATGATGGCTATCTGAGGATCTGCATCAAAAACGGCACTCCACTCCGGAATACATACCTGAATGGGGTGATGCATGACATCACCCGTGAAGAGCGCACGCTCCATACCTGATTTCAGCACAATAAATGCGTGATGTGGTGTATGCCCCGGTGTGGGATGAAAGGAAATTCCTTCGAGAACATCCGATCCGTCCACGTCAATCTGATCTGCAAGACCCGCCGAGATAATCGGATCAACGCTATCAATGCGTGTCATGAAACTGGTTTTATTGCGGACGCTATCATGAGCCGGATTGCTGAAAAAATCATATTCGGCTCTAGAAAAGACATATCGGGCATTCGGGAAGGTCGGAACCCAGATGCCATTTTGCAGGCGTGTGTTCCACCCCACGTGATCAACATGCAGATGGGTGAGAAGAACAAAATCGATATCTTCTGGTCGGACGCCAGCGCGCATCAGATTTTCAAGCCACACGGTCTGCAAGTGATCGAAAAACAGAGCAGCAGGTCGAGCCTTGCTATTCCCGGCCCCGTATCCACAAGAATGTTCCGACCGCGATCCTTGATGAGCCAGCTATGAACGCTCAAAAGGACTTTCGTTTCTGAAGCATCCAGCGTTTCAGGTAGATCAGAATAGGCCTGAAGTGCCGTTGCATCATCCCAGCCAGGAAGCAACTGTTCTGGAGTGAGTGCTGCCAGCGTAAGATCCTGCATTTTTAGTATGCGGGCATCCCCTACAGCATACCACTGAAGATCGTTCATAATCCCAAGGCTCTCTTTTCGTTTTTATTTCTCAAAAAACACAGCGCTGTCGTCATGAAGGGAAAAGAGACTTCAATTCTTGCGGGAGTTTGCCTGTTGCATGATTTGACAGGCACCCGAATAGTGGGTCCCATTCTTCAATCCGCAGATCACAAATCAAACCTTCGGATGCAAAGGGATCACCGGCAATCATCGCGTCGATCTCTTGCCGATTGGCGCCTTTCATAATCAGAAAGCCGGAGCGCAATGGGGTCCCTTTCAACGGACCGGACGCCAGCAGGCTGCCTTCCTGAATAAGGCGCCTGAGATACAACACGTGTGCTGCGACATGCTGTCCCCATCCCTCGCCGTCAGGGTGGTCCATGCGCACAAGATAAACAGGCATTTCGAAAGTCTCCACCAGAACTGGACTTGCCAATCACTCGAAGCCTTCAGCATATTCTTCTTTTCCGCTGGATAAATTGTCGATACGAGACATCAGTCACAACTGAGGAGGATGAATGCTTGACCGGTTAACCAGCATGAAGATTTTTATCAAGGTCGTGGAATTGGGGTCCTTTGCTGCGGCCTCCCAGCATCTGACTTTGTCGCCGCAGATGGTCGCCAAGCATATAGAGGCTCTGGAGCATCACCTTGGTGCTCGCCTGTTGCATCGAACGACACGTCGGCAAAGTCTGACCGAAACAGGCCGGCTCTATTGCGAGCAATGTCGGCTTGTTCTGCAGGCTGCTGAACGAGCTGACAGTCTGGCAGCCAATACGCTTGGCACACCGCGCGGCACATTATCTGTTAGTGTTCCCGTCACCTTCGGGCGAACAGTATTGCTGCCATTTGTTCACAACTTTCAGAAAAGATATCCAGAAATTCAAGTCCATTTGTCCCTGTCAGACCAACTGGTTCATCCCACAATGGATGGTCATGAGGCTGTGATCCGAATTGGTGAACTGGAGACTGACCTTGCAGCGGTCAGTCGTCCTCTGACGGCCTATCGTCGGGTCATCTGCGCGGCTCAAAACTATCTAGAAAAACATGGTTTTCCAGGGCAGCCCGATGATCTGATGCGCCACGAGTGTCTCGTGTATGAAAATTCCGGCGGCCCTGTAACAACCTGGCACTTTTCTCAAGGAAGCGTTACGCGGCCTGTCACCGTCTCCGGGCGGATAATCAGTAATGATTCAAGTGTTCTGCATTCTGCAGCACTTGCTGGCGACGGCATTCTGCTGGGATATGAGCAGGCCCTGCTTCCAGATATTAAAAGCAAACGGCTTGTCCAGCTTATGCCGAGGTGGACAGTTCCGGCCAGGCCCATGCACCTGCTTTATAACGCAGGTCCAGTTATGACGCCAAAGCTGCGGGTCTTTGTGACCGAGCTTCAAGAGGCTTTCCAGCCTGAAGCCTCTTTTCGACGGTAGGGTGCCTGACTCCTAAGCTCAGTTGGTAATCAGTTCCTGTTCACCATCCCTGTTCAGTCGGAAGAACAAACAGTTCTGCAACATCCATACGTGCAGGTGATTTCAGAGCAAAAAGGATACTGTCTGCTATGTCCTCGCCCTCGAGAAAGGTCATGGACGCTGCAAGATCATCCATCTGTTTGCGGTAATCAGCATCTGTAATGTGGTCGTAAAGCTCCGATTTTACGGCTCCCGGCTGAATGCAGGTAACGCGGATATTATGCTTTGGTCCGATCTCCATTCTTAGGCCGTCTGAAAACGCTGTCACCGCAGCCTTGGTGGCACAATAAACGGCGAGACCCGTAAAGACCTTCCGGCCTGCAATCGAGGACATGTTAAAAATATGGCCCGAATGCTGTGCGATCATCTGCGGAAGAACGGCTGCCGTTGCATTAAGAACACCCGATATATTTACATCCACCATCTGCTGCCATTCGTCCACTTTCAGGCTGTCAACGCTAGATAGGGGCATTAGGCCCGCATTGTTGACCAGAACATCAATCCTTCCAAATTGGGCAATCAAGCTCTTTGTCGCTTCTTGACACGAGACAAGGTCAGTAACGTCCGTCACCAGAGGAATAGCTCGACCGCCAGCCTTGGTAATCTCACTGACAAGTGCATTCAGGCGATCATGACGACGTGCCGCCAGGCCGACTGTCATTCCTTCTGCTGCAAGTTTGCGCGCTGTTGCCGCACCAATGCCACTGGATGCTCCGGTCACCAGAGCAATTTTTCCTGCAATGTTCATAACCTTCTCCACACAACGAGCCTTCAATCGCCCTTGTTTGTCGAAGGAGGTGTAATTTATGCCAGAAGATATCTCTCTTGGCTTCTTGCTGAAACTATCGCGATTTTGCGCTATAGATAGTCGCGCATGGAAATGAGAGAGTGTAGCAGATGGTTTTGTCCTGCCTTCCTTCTCGGCGTGCTGCCAGTTTGACACTGGAGCAACTTCTCCCCGGGAAGAAAGTCGCGCAAAGTGAAGGGGATGTCTGGAAGGATGTTGACGTCCAGATATTCACTCGCCCGGTACAAGAAGACGAAATTCTTGTACCTGCCGTCGCAGAACCCCTGCTTGTTTGGGTTATCCGCGGAGAAGCAAATATTGAAGAGCGTGAACTGACAGGGCCTTGGGAACAGAGCAAGGCAAGAGCAGGAACATTTTACCTCACGCAGACGGACACACCCTATCTGATGCGGTGGCAGGGCAAGGGAAACACTTGTTTTGAAGTGTTGCATCTCTATCTTGGACTTGAGCTTGTCGATCGAGCTGCCAAGTCATTAAATCTGACTTCATCCCGTATTCGAATGCGGGATGTTTCGGGCGGGGAGGATGCTTTCATATCAGGCATTTTGAGTGGTCTGATAGCTGAAATGCAATCTTCCGTTATTACAAATTCCTTATTTGTAAATGGCCTTCTGGAAAGTCTGACAGTTCATCTTTTAAGACAGTATGCTGATGCCAGAGCTAAGATAAAGCTACGATCCACTCTCTTGCCCACATGGAAACTGCGTAGAGTTCTTGATCATATGGAAGCACATCTGGCTGAGCCATTTGATTTGGATTGTCTTGCTGCTTTGTGCGGCATGAGCCGTTTTCACTTCAGTCGCTCATTCCGTACAACCACGGGACAAACCCCCTCTGGTTGGTTCATGCAGCACCGCGTCCAGAAAGCATCAGAAATGCTTCGTAAGACCAATCTTTCCATTATCGAGATTGCCTTGGGGATCGGATACGACAGTCCAAGTCACTTTGCTCAGGTCTTCCGCAGAGTGACAGGTGTCAGTCCTCGTCACTATAGAAAACTGTAATCACTCTCTGAATAAGGTTTCAGAAAAAACCTTGGTAAAAAAGTTCACCTAAATACAGTCCCATTCCAAAGACAGCATGAGCGCTTATACTGAGAAATAGTCCTTTTCCAGGATTGGGAGCCCTAAGCCCGAAAAAACCGCCGCCCAGAGCAGGTTTCATAAACAGAAAAGGGGCTAAAAGGGTAACAAGTCCGAAGAGTAGACCATTTAGCAGTGTGGGGACTGTCTTTGCTATAACCACCACAAAACTGAGGTACAGTGCGGCATAAACAGCACCAATCAGATAATGAAATGCCCAGCCAACAGTGGCCTCTCCTTTCAGGGAGGGTCTTTTTCCAATCATTGGGTCATAGATCCTGCCGTCACGCCACCCTATGACCCAGCGGCCGGTGACAGACCAGTTGGCTGCAGGAATTCCAGTCAATGGTTTCTGGGCTTGTTGCCAGATATCGGATGCAGCAGTCGCCACGACGCCGACTGTCAGAATTTCGAGCAAATTCATACAGCATGTCCTCGAAGTAAGAGTGTTCGCGCACACTTTCATGTCACTTTTCGAGTTTCATGATATACTGACGAAATCGCACTCTAGCAACACATGAAGTTACATGAGACAAGATAACAGATTATCCTGTGTGCTCCACGTACTCCTGCATATGGCAGAAGCAGGTGGTCCCATGACGTCAGAAGCCCTAGCTCGCGCCCTTAACACCAACCCCGTGGTTGTGCGACGTCTTATGGGCGGTCTGCGTGAGCATGGATATGTGCACTCCGAGAAAGGACATGGCGGGGGGTGGACGCTTTCATGCCAGTTGGATCGGGTAACGCTGCGAGATATTTACGAGGCTCTTGATGCCCCAAGATTATTCGCCATAGGGAACCGGAGTGAAAAGACTGAATGCCTTGTTGAGGAAGCCGTTAACGATGCAATGAGTGGCGTCCTTGCGGATGCTACGGCCCAACTTCTCGCGCGTTTTGGCCAGATTACACTTGCAGCGCTTCATGCCGACTTCCATCAGAGGCTAGCAGCGCGCCATGCTCCGGCCACGCTCTGCAAGTAGACCAAGGACTGATGGCCAGGATTGATGCTGACCTTGTGCCTCCCGGAATTCAGATGTCGCAAACAGTGAGTGGTTTAAGCTACATGACGTGGAGGGTTCGAAAAACCTCTTGGCTCTGAGCTATTTTGTGTGATTCCATTTCTTCGGCGTTGATTGGGGATGGTGGAAGATGAAGCAGACCGGTTTCTTTGATGTTGAAGAGCGGCTGGCGCGTCTGAGCGGGCTGGGGGATCAGCTCGAAGCCTTTTCCCAGACTGTGGATTTTGAGGTGTTCCGCCCTGATCTGGAGAAGGCTGTGGCGTATTCGGATGGAAGTAAAGGGGGTCGTCCTCCATTTGATGCGGTGCTGATGTTCAAGATCCTGGTGATCCAGACGTTGAACAATTTGTCTGATGAACGGACGGAATACCTGATCAACGACCGTCTCTCCTTCATGCGCTTTCTGGGATTGGGGCTGTCGGACCGTGTGCCTGATGCCAAAACGGTGTGGCTGTTTCGCGAGCGTCTGACACAGGCGTGTGCCATTGAAAGACTGTTTGACCGATTTGATGCGACCCTGCGCAACGCCGGCTATCTCCCGATGTCGGGCCAGATCCTGGATGCCACACTTGTGGCCGCTCCAAAGCAGCGCAATACCAACGCTGAGAAAACGGATCTCCGGGCAGGGCGTATCCCCGAAGACTGGCAGGACAAACCCGCAAAGCTGTCCCACAAGGACCGCCATGCACGCTGGACATTAAAGTTCACGAAGGCGAAGCGGCAGGACGATGGGACGATCCCCGCAACGGATCTCGCCATCCCGTTCTTTGGCTACAAATCCCACGTCTCCATCGACCGGAAGTTTCGGTTCATCCGGAAATGGAAGACGACGGATGCCGCCGCCAGTGATGGTGCGCGATTGAGAGAGGGGCTGCTGGATAAAACCAATACGGCCTCAAGCGTTTGGGCTGACACGGCCTATCGCTCAAAAGCCAATGAGGATTCCATGGAAAAGCATGGCTTTGTCTCGAAGGTTCACAGGAAAAAGCCTCATTTCAAGCCCATGCCACGACATATCCAGAGATCGAATGCAGGAAAGTCCGTGATCCGATCCCGCGTCGAGCATGTCTTTGCTGACCAGAAGTCACAGACCGGACTATTCATCCGAACTGTCGGTATCACCCGGGCCACAATGAGGATCGGGCTGGCCAATATCGTCTACAACATGCGCCGCTTCCTCTTCCTCGAAAGGTTGAACGCGAGCGCGTAGTTATCCAGCAGGGAAGGCAGTTCCCGATCTGCTCAAAACGCAGAGCGAATGTTACTTCAAGAACCGTAAATCAAATCGCCAAAAGCTCAAAATCAAGAGCCAGGCGCATCAACCAACGGTTCTTCGATCCCTCCACCTAATTAAGGAATTTCGACAAACCTTGTCGAAAACGAGAAGATAATGTTAATTCGAATGCTGTTTTATCAGTGAGTTATGAATCCATTTAATATGGATAATATTCTATTTGGCCGAGAAAAAACCACTGATTAGTGATAAAAACAGCAAGTGAAATTTGAGCTCTTATTTTATAGCGTTTATGTCGGCGATGGGGCGGGGAGTGGCATGCCTGCTTTAATTCTGTTAAAAAGATCGCGACAGAGCTTCTATGCAGCAATCAGGTCCGATATTGCAACATTTAGAATGCTGTAATCGTGGAGAATTTTCATTCCTGATTGCATATGAAATTCTAACCGGGCACCTCGACCTGACTTTTCCAACAGACTTCTCCAATAACAAACAAATTACAGTAATTCTGTCCTAAGACCGACATGAGGTCCTGCCTCAGCGAGGCGTCGATCCAGAGTGCATAACGTCGCTCCATGATCTGCGCAGACTGCGAGATGTAAAGCATCACCTGCTCGCAGCCCCAAAGTATATTGATCTGAGAAACGAGCTGCCGTTTTGAACTGCTGGGTGGTTACAGGCAGAAGTTCGAAGCTTTCAGCGGAAAGGCGGGTGAATAGGGCTAAAGCATTTGCACGATCGGTCACTGTGATCTGTGCTGTCCGTAGCTTGATTGAAAGTGCTGAAGAGAATTCAGTAGCAACCCAGTCACTGATAAACAAATCTTGTGGAGCTTGTCTGGCAAGCCACGACTGCATCCGCTCTGTCTCGGCTTCGTTGGTCAGCGCCGCAACCAGCACGGATGTGTCGATATAGACGTTCAATATCGTGCCTCGTCGCGCATATCCCGCATCATATCTCTTGCTGGTACTGTCTGGGGTGTCATGTTTGCCGTTAGAGCGCGTAAAGCATTCAAGTTTATAGGTCTACGCTCGCGTGTAATCTTGTTGATCTGTGCAATAACCTTTCCTCGACGCATAATGCGAACAGGCTCGCCCTGCATTGCCTGATCAATCAGGCGACTGAGGTGGGCTTTTGCATCTACCAAATTCACAGTCTGCATATCACACTCCTGACTACTAAACTGGTCACTTTATAGCATGAACATTCTTTTCAGTGTATCAAAATTCAGCCGAGATCAGCCGACTTACCGAGTGAATGTCCTCTTACAAAGAATTCTGTTGAAAAAAGTCGTTTACTGTGAGGAGAATCTGGCGCCATTTGGGCCCTTAATTGCAGTCAATCTAATTTGAGCCTCTGTTTGAGGCGAATGAACCACTCACGGCAGACAATTATATGGTCTGGCTTGCACCCCAAGGTGAGAATACGGGGCGACGGATCGTCACCGCACCGTTTGGCTTGTAGCCTCTTGTGTCTATTTATCATCAATCAGTGGATTTTTATCATTATCTTCTGCATTTTTATCGCGATTAAGTGGTTTTTTCGGCGACAAAAACGGCAGTCAGCGACGGATTATCATTATCTTCTGGCTTTCGACAAACCTCCCTTTTTCCGGGAGCCCACCTACTTGCGATAAATGGTATTAACGCAAGTAGGTATGGGGAAGGGGGCTGTTTTTCATAAAAATACGTAGTTTGAAGCTATAGGTTATATAGAGTAAATCGATCTTATGGTTGGTGTTATATCAGTGGTGCCCTCGCTCCAAGCGAATCGTTGTTGTTGTGGACAACGACAACATCCTAAATTATAATCCTTTCCATGACGAAAGCCCGTTCCATCATGAAAGAGAAAATCACCCTTTCAGAACGGGTGTTTATCGAATTGGTGGTCTGGGAGGTTCCTTCTCCCTTGAGAGGCAGTTTGCACCACTACAAGTATCGTCTGGCTCTGATATCGGATGGCAAATGCGTTCTGCGATATGACAATGAGTCAGGAAAAGGAGACCATAAGCACATAGGAGCCGTAGAAGTTTCTTACACATTTCAAGATTTGCAGACCTTAAAAGATGATTTTTTGGAGGATGTGAGAGAATGGTTGAAATGAAAGACGTTCTGCGTAGCCAGAAGAAGAAAGAAATTCTTCTGATTGGTTTCGATGATTTGGATGAAGTGGGCAAACGACTGGCTGCAGCGTTTGAAGGTAAAAAACAGGAGCCCCGTCATACATTCATAACGCTTGATCTCATGTGGAGAACACTGACACCACGTCGTCAGGAGTTGTTGCAGGTGATGTCAGGCCGAAAGCCCATGTCGATAAGAGGTCTGAGTAAGCTCATTGGACGGGACGTGAAAGCTACTCATGGTGATATTCAAGTCTTGTTGGCAGCAGGTCTGCTTGAAAAAATCGGAGATAAAGTCGTATTCCCTTACGATGGATTCCATGTGGACTATGAATTGAAAGCCGTAGCTTAAATTATAAGGATTGATGAGGTTTAGGATGTCTTATGACTTGTCATGGAGCGAAAAAAGACTTCTCGTATGGAATATTCCTGCCGTTATCAGTGCTCTGATTGCAGCATGGTGTGTATTTACCAGCGATCTGGAATGGTCTTTGGTGTGGGAATGGCCGCTGCAGGTTGCGATGTGCGTCATGAGCATCAGCATGATGCTGTTTATGGTCGATTTGGATGGTGACACACCAATCCTCGACCGATTGAGGTTGGTCTGTACTCACCGCATTTATGCTCCCTTTTTTGGAAGCATTTCATTCGCATGGTTGTGGAATGTGTTTGCGCAAGGCTTTGCTTTCTGGAAGATCCAAACCACGTTTACCCCGCCGGTCATCGGCCAGATCACCAGTCTGGATTCAAAATTTCTGCATGACCCAGTATGGGGCGATCTGAGCTGGTGGGCGTCTGATGCCTTCATGAAATCCCCTATTTACGCAGTTTTCGGGATTTTGGCGCTACATGTGGGCTATAGGCTGTATAATTATCAGAGATAGTCTCACAATGGTCTCTGATCAGGACGGTCCCTGTCGTTTTCCATGGGAACGACAGGGACGCAGCCTTTATTAATTTGCCTTTACAAACGGAAAGGCACAAACAGATGGGGAGTGTCTGAAATTCTGTGTATCTGACCTGGTCCATGGGTTTTCAGATACTCAAGCGGCGAAACGCTCGCCGAACATTATGGCGAACTGGTTGCGGGCCGTAAACCATTCCCGCACATTCCGGCCGTCTTTCTCGAAGCTGCGGATCGCCAGGTAGATCCGCTTTGTTGCGGCATCGTCAGTCGGGAACGAACCGCGCGTCTTGATCGATTTGCGGATCACCCGGTTCAGGCTCTCGATGGCGTTGGTAGTGTATATGATCTTGCGGATCGCCGGATCGAAGGCAAAAAACGGGATCACCTCGGTCCATGCCCGGCGCCATGCCGGGGTGATTGACGCGTATTTCCCGACCCATTTCTCCTCGAACCCATCGAGTTCTGCGGCTGCCATGTCAGCGGTCGCGGCCCCGTAGATCCGGCGCAGGTCAGCAGCCACGGCCTTGCGATCCTTCCATGAGCAGAAGTTCAGGCTGTGGCGGACCAGGTGGACAATGCAGGTCTGAACCATCGCTTCGGGAAAGGCGGCGGTAATGGCCTCGGGGAAGCCTTTCAACCCGTCCACGACCGCGATCAGGAGATCATGGACACCCCGGTTCTTCAACTCGTTCATCACGGAAAGCCAGAATTTGGCGCCTTCATTCTCGGCGATCCAGAGCCCCAGAACCTCGCGCACCCCCTCGCGGGTGATACCGAGGGCAACGTAAACGGCCTTGTTTTTAACGGTCCGGCTGTCCGCATCGCGGATTTTGACCCGAAGGGCGTCGAAGATCACGATGGGGTACATCCGATCCAACGCCCGGCCTTGCCATTCCCGGACCTCGTCCAGAACGGCATCAGTGACGCGGCTGATCAGGTCGGGAGTGAATTGCCCCGGGTTTTGTGGAGACAGAACGACCCGAGAGGTAAGAAGAATTCATGAGCAACAAATCGAAGCGTTTTCCGCCT
>NZ_VHOP01000042.1:0-11643 GCF_008704325.1 Acetobacter sp. DmW_125128
GAAAACTGAGACTGGACGGATACCGAAAGGGAGTCGTGAAATAACAAATTCCACCCCCCGGATTCTTGCAAGATGGTTTCCGAAAAATCACAAATCAAACCTGCAGGTCAAAACCAGAAATGGCGGTACAGTCGCAGTTTACAGCCACAATGATTGTCGCAGGATCAGTTCCTTGCATGGGTTTTAACTCCATGACGGCCGTATTAGGGGTCAGGTTGCTATATTGAAGATTAATGCGCTCAGTTAGCAGCCAGTGAAACAAGTTCACATACCGAGAGCACGCCGATAGATATCGAGAAGTGTTTCCTGTTCTTCAATCTCAGCCGGCTCCTGCTTACGCAGGCGAATAATCTGTTTGACGGTTCTAACGTCAAACCCGGCTGATTTTGCTTCATTGAAGACGTCCTTGATATCCGCTGCGAGCGCTTTGCGCTCTTCTTCAAGACGTTCAACTCGTTCTATAATTGAACGCAACCGATCAGCACCAATACCGCCTACCTGCGTATCTGAATCAGGATCATGATTTTCAACCGTAGCGAGCATATTTCCTCCTCCTCACGTTATGGAAGAAATATGCAAACCAATGATGCGACCGAACAGGAGAAAATACGGTGATAGCGTGATTGGTTGTGACAAAAACGACACATACTAAATTTTGGGAAAGGCTGAGTCTTCACGGTCTCGTGTAAGGGGGTTTCTCTCCGTTGCGTGAAATGTTTTATTTGAAGACCTACTCAATAACTATCCGTAATAACCTAACCAGCGAGGAAATACGGAAATAGCGCATAGTCGGCCCATTTTGGCGACACGTGGAGAACATTTATGCACGAAGAATTCTCAAGGGGTTTTTCTTCTCTTGCATCGCTGGCAAAGGAAGATTTACCGACATGCGTTCGAGAAGCCATCGTCTTTTTGGAGCAACATATTTGCCGGGTGATACCAGATTGCCCCCACCCCATTCTAAGATCATCGCTTGTCCTAACTTTGTCTTTTCCAAGAGAGCAATGGGTACACCATATTGAGACGGTGAAATATCATAGACGTAAGGCTACATCTCCTGAAAAACGCCAAATTACTCGTTTCTTGAGGATTATAAGACCTATCCTACCTGAGGTAACACCAGAACCACTACATTGGATACCATCCAGCACTCTCTCTAATTTTAGTAGAGGCAAAAAAAACCATTCGGTCGCATCCTGACCCGATAAATTTTCTCCCGACATCACGTTGGGAGAATATCGTGCTACGTTTCTATCCGCTTGCCCTTGCTGTTACCCTGGTTGCTCCGACGTTCGCCTGGGCGCAACAATGCGCAGTCTCTACTGATAGCAAAACGGGATCTCCAGCCACGGCGGTACCCCCGCCCCTTGTTCAACACGAAAACACACCTGATACAGGGGATGCCCTAAAGCACCTTACAGGTTCAGGCGCTCAGCTTTCTGGGCAAGGCCAGTTTCATGGTTTCGAGACCGGCGTTGCTTACACCCCAGATCGTGTTTTTGTTTATTTCATGCCTAAAGATCGGAAAAGCGTACTGGGCGGCACAGCCATTCCAGTGCCGTATGACACTTTGCGATCCCTTTCAGGAAAGCGCGCAACAGATCTCGAACCATGGCAAGGTATCCGGGGAATGTTTCTGCAGAACGGGACACATTTCCAGGTAATATATGCCACGCCTGATGCTCAGGCTGCTATAGCAGGCTCGCTCTGGGACGCATCTGGACGGGATATCACCCGACAACAGATCCAGCACATCCCAGGAGCTGTCCCCACTGTGCATATGGACAATGCACAGATTACTCAAACCGCTCTTGCTGCTTTGCATGGTGGGGACGTGGGCTTAGCTTCTGCTCCCTCTGCAGTGATGTTGATAGATCCACAGTGCATGTACTCTATCCGCGCTGCTCAAAATCTTATGCCGTTAGTCCAGTCTGGTAAACTTCATCTGAAAGTCGTGCCCCTTTCAGTTCTTGATTATGAAGATCGCGGTGAAAGCACCCTCAATGCCAAGGCCATGTTGTCCTATTCGCCTCAGGAGATGGTACGCGCATGGATCGACGGTCATTTACATGAGCGGGCTGACTCCCCTTCAGCTGAAGCAACAGAACAACTTGAGTCGAATGGGGCTTTTGCCAAGAGTATCTCTTTGAAAGGAACCCCAACATTTCTATGGATCAAAAAAGACGGGTCACTGGGCCGATTTGAGGGCAACCCGACTGATAAAGAGTCCTTTGTGCGGGAGCTGAGCCAATGAGCAAAAAAGACAACCCGCCGCCTCAGACTGCGAAAAAAGGGATCATCCGGACCTCGGTTAAAGTAGCCACCCACATCACAGGCTCTCCCGTGGAAGCTGTTGGGTGGCGGCGTATAATAAGTAATTTCAATGTCATCAGGTTGCTTTGGACAATTCTAAAGTTATCTGCGCGGCCAAATCCCGAAGAGACTGTAAATGGCAAAGGGCAGGAGATTTTAGACAGCCCTGCTCAGGCCGATGTTGTCGGCCGGCAATTGCCCAGCATTCGTCAGGCTGTCTCATATAGTCACCTGAGTGACCAAGATCTGGCACTTGTTATCATGAGACGGCAGAAAGAGACCTTTATTCGGGCCTATAGTGCTGGACTGATTGCAACAGTGCTGTTTGGGTTGTGGGCACTGGAAATGATTTTTTTTCCATGGACAGGCAACCGACTTCTTGCCTCTATTGCGTTCTTGCCTTTCCTTGCCCTTCTGGGGTCAGTCTCTTTGTGGAATTGCTCACTCAACTGGCAGTTACGGACAGGACAGATCGCAACTTTCAGACAGTTTATGGATAGAGCAGATAGTATTTTTCCCCGACTGCCCATAATGAAAGGGCCGCTCAAATAGAGCGGCCCTTTCTTCTACCAAGTGCCTGGCGGGGCGTTCTGATCGCCACCGCTTGCACCTGTCGCCCAGGGCGAATGTTCATAATCCTCCCGGCCGGTATCGTTACGTGTATCCGTAGGTTTCACGATCGTGCCCTGCCGATTGTAAACTGGTGGTGCCCAGATAGCTCTTGCAGAGCCGTAAGCCGCGTTGGGCTCATAATACAAATTATGCAGCTTAGGAGGTTTCGGACCATGGGCGCGGGACGCGGATTCAACGTTTCCCCCATCACAGGCTGTCAAACCTAACATCAGGGCAATCGGAAGATAAAAATAAGGCCGCATTGTCTTCTCCTTTGTGGTGGATCAGACGATGCAGCCTCATCATGCGACAAGAAACACCTATGCGCCCTATGAATCCTTAGTATTGGTTTTCTTGCATAGTCTGGCATGGCGCATAGTCAGATCAAACAAACGATCATCAAGCATAACGGCATGGGCTTTCTCAGCTTCAAGCTGTCGTTTCAGTTCATCGTTAGCGGCATTTGCCGCCGCTAACTGTTTTTCAAGATCCGCAGATTTCCCACGCTCCACAGCTAATTCAGCATTCAAGCTATCTAAACGCTCACCAAGTGTCTGAACGGCCCTCACACCTTTGCGAGCAAGCTGGAGAACTTGATCGTAGCTTGCAGCATTGCTCCGGTCAAAAAGTGTACTGATAAAACGGCTATTTTATTCAGCACAACTGGCAGAGTTCCGACCCAGCATGTATGCCGCAAAAGCTCCTAGGCCACTGTCAGACATGATGCTTTCCCTCATGAATTCTTTTTCAGAGTAGTATCTATCAATCCAGAGCTTTTCTCAATTCCTTTTTGATTGGGCATCTCACCGCTTCCTGTCAGTGGTCTGTGATCACGCGGAGCCAACGCTGATTGCATATTTTGCATTGCTCCAGCCATACCAACCGCCGCCACATCCCTACTGAAGGCATCAATATCAATTCGCTCTCCACCACCAAAACCAAGGATTTGTGGAACACGGTTCGGGATGATTGCGATCAATCTGAACGATGCAAGTGCCAGGATCATGTGGAGCAGTACAAACATCCACACCAAAAGGAGCATGCCCAGAAAGTTGCTGACCAGCCAACCGTGTGAGAGCGCAAATCCTGCCGCCACACCGAATGTCTGATGTACCAGCCATGACATGGCATCAAACACAAAGTACCCGAAAAATAGGCCAAACAGCATCAGAGTTGGTCTGAATAATACATCAAACAAGAGCGCATAGCCTTGACGTGCGTTCCCGTGCAGACCCTCTCCGTTAAGTGTCATGTGCGCCAGCATCCATAATGGTGCGGCCACAACAGCTTCACACACCAGAATAAGCCAACTGGCGATACCGGCCATCCACATAACATAGGGTACCATCGGGAGAACAAAAGCCATTGTCAAACCTGGTATCAACATGGCCATACAACCAGCCATAATTGGCGTGGCGAAAAACTGCATCGCTATGTGTCCAATCCCGGCCGCCACTGCGCCTTCAGGCTGGCCTGCCATCAGGGATAGAATGCCAGTGCTGATTGTGCCGGCAGTCGAAGAAAGGACTGAAGCAGTACCCATGGTCGCAACAGAAATCGTAATCAACCAATGTCCCAGCGACATCAGGTTTCCGAAAGGATCTATCCAGTAACCTCCAGTGCCTGATGGTTCCATAAATCCTATCAGCATCTGTAGTGCGTAGTCGTTAAGATGCAGGGCACGAAAGAGCTGCGTGACCGTGCTGGAGCCATCGCCACCAGGCATGGCCCCTGAATAGAGATCGCTATTACCTCCCGGAGCACTCATCCCATCCGTTGTGTCAACCAGGGCATCGATATTACCCAAAAATGTATGTGCCGACTGGATCAGAGGAGCTACGTCAGAGGAGAGTGCAGAACCAATGCCACTGTAACTGGGAGTTGTAACATTCGGGGTAGCAGTCATGAGACTCAGTGTCTGACCGTTCAATCTGGCAAATTCCAGATAATAGGCCCCTGCCCCAGACCAGCTCAGGCTATCCAGTCGGTTGGCGGTGTTGGTCGCATCACCGTTCGTACCAAGCCCCCATTGATTTAAAGTGGTTGAACGATCGCTGACTGACTTCTCCAGCTCAGAGCGCATCTGTGCCGCTTTCTCAGTCAATCGTGACGTGTAATCATTTGTTGCAGTTGTCACGATATCCATCAGTGGGGCGAGATCCTGCGTCTTCTTGGACATCCAGAAATTACGGGCAACAGTTTCCACCTGCCCGCGGATATCTGCTGCAAGAACAGCATCAAGAACATTTCGCTGCATTGTCGCTGTGTCTACAGACACACCAGCAAGGTTGGTCTTTCCCATTGCCGGTGTTTCAAGGTTGATCGCGCCACACGTGGGCGTGCCGTCACCCAAAGTCATGTTATAGGCATAGTTGACAACAATCCCCTCTGAGTTCCCAGAAATACCCCTGATCGTGCGTCCTACTGGGATGGGGATAAGATCGGGATTGTTCGATGCAGCATTCAGCAAGGATCGGCAGAATTCATCTTTAACGAGATTAAGAACAATTCCTTTGGTGCCTGGGACGATAGGAGTGGCGATGGCTTTTCCATCCGGCCCAATAGCTTTCTCAGCATAGTGATAGATGGTCTTTGCCATACCAATGGCCCAGAGTGAGCCCTGAACGACCACTGCCTGACCACCACCAAAACCTGAGACAGTTGGAAACATCATCAATGCGGCCAGCCCGATCTTAACAATCGACATCTGGGATTGATTATCTCCCAATAATTTTGCTGTCTCTGCTCCCCGAAAGTTTGTTGTAAACCACAGGTAAGTCACCCAACCTGCGGCAATCGCGCCTGCAAAAGCAGACAGCCACGCAAGCATGGTGCCAATGACGGTATTTTCGGAACCAATAGAAGAATCCCCAGACGAGAATACCGGGAAAATGGAGCGCACTACGACAGCAGCCCAATCGTTTCCCGGATCCAGCAGATCCCAGGTCACTATATGAGATCCGGATGCATCTGATGCAGAAGCCGCTGCGGAATTCTGCGTCCCCCCAGTAACAGAACCTGTCTGCGCTAACGCAGATGGGAGGTATGCTATGAGTCCGAGCACCATGATCGCTGATGCCAGAACCCTTCGGAGCGTCTTAGTCATGGTTTTCTCAGCCTGGTGACATTGTTGGGCCACTTGACGGAGCAGCGCGGAAGATTGAAGCAAGGGTTTCGGCAGCCTTTTTGACCAGCTCTTTAGTTTTTTCGCTTAGTTCCTCAATCATTGAGGTGCCTGGTTTGCTACCGGGCAATCCTTCTGCTTCCTTACCAATCTGGGCATCAATTTGTGCAAACCGCTGTTCCACGCGGGCTGTTGTTCCCATCGTTTCAGCAATTTTCTGGGCAGCCTCTCTTCCTTTTCCGTAAGCCCCAAGCTTTTCGGCTGCACTTTCGAGGTGACTAGCGAATGCCTGATTATTCTCTTTTTCGGAGACGAATTGCCCATGGAGGGATTCATATTTCCCACCAGGCTTCATTTCAGATAGCACTGCTGACATCCCGCCGGGGTTGTTTGCCGCGGCTTCTGCAATCGCGGCCATAATGCTGGAACCTGGTCCCTGACGCAGAGCTTGCATAGCTTCCACGGCTTCTGAGCCCAGCTGAGCCGTGCGATCCATATCGTTCTCGGCTCTTGCCGCATCATGCTGGCTGCTCTTCTCACGCGCTCTGTCGAGCCATCCAGGAGAGAGAGAACTGGGTTCTGCTTCAATTTTACTCGCTAAAGCGCCTGCCAGCCGAGAAAAGCCGCCAACGAGTGCTGCGCCCATGCTCATCTTCTGCACCACGGGTTGCTCTGGCTCGGTCTGTGCGTCAGGCTCCGGCTTTTTCGGACTAGCGTTCTTATCGCCGCCTGCTGGATCTCGTGGTGCTGCCCCTTCAGTATTAGGTTTAGCACTCTCAGGCTCCTGCTTCGGGCCAGTCTGTTCTGATGGAGACCCGTTGCCTTCCGATTGCCCTCCTCCGGGAGACGGATGGAGTCCTGGTTTCTTTTGTTCGCCACCAGCTGCTGGCATATCATCAGGGGCGTGGTTTTCTGGGGAAGTTGCGTTGATAGCCTCATGAATCTTGTCCAGAGAAAACAGCACGTCAGGATGCTCAGGATCAGCCATACCAGAGGAGACTTGATCAACGACTTCTCGTATTTGATCGACAAGCCTCTGGTCTTTAAGTTTGGAGGTCTCAACCATCAACTGTTGGACCTCTTTTGACTGAATATTAGGTGCTGATGTCGCTAATTCTGTCATCTCTTTTGCAAGCGGATGACTGTCAGGGAGAACTTGTCCTGCTACGCGGGAAAAATCCTGTACGGCATAAGCGACCAGGGTCCGAAAATACGGATCGTCTTCATGAGATTGACCAATCTGCTCTTTTAGCCGTTCAAAACGCTGCGCGATGTTGGGTGCATTTTCCTGCACTACACCTTTTGTGCGATCCAAATAATCTAAGACATTGGCTAGATCAGTGGTCTGTTTCAGAGTGTCGGACATAGTTTTCCCTTGTGTTAAGGATTGATGGTCGGAGAGGGCATTTTGTTAGAGGCGTGCTGCATATGAGCTTCCTCTGTCTGTGCGATACCGGTCGCACCCACCGACGCCTGATAAAGACCGAGGCGGTAATTCTGCATGGCCAGATAGTTTGATTGTGCCAGCTCTGTTGCGATTTCACGCAGAACACTTGCGGTTGGCATAGCCTGTAATGACGCATTCCAGCTAACGCTGGAGACGCGGCGATTGACTTCGAGACTCATGGCCTGAAGCCATGATGCGCGATCAAGAGGCTGGAGCCCTTCTGCCTGCATTTCTTTCTTCTGATCTGCTGTGAGCGATACAGAAGGGGTCTCAAGGGCCGTGATAAAAGCGAGAATAAACCGTGCCAGAGACATACGGGCATTGTATGAGCGCCGTTGGATCATCTGCTCACGACCCATGGTGCTACTCGCTTGCTCACCTCGGATTGCAGCTGGAGCTACAGGCTGGATAAGGCTGGTAGAGTAATCATTGGCTGCATCGACAGCACCATCACTGGAGAGTGTATCGCTCATAAAAAGCGTGCTTGCCCGCTGATCTGCATTGGGCAGGCGGGAAACAGAACTGCATAGTCCAGCGTCAACATCCCCCTGAGAGCAGTAACGTCTCAAATGGAAAACTGTATTGGCATCGACCCCCTGCGCGCGGCCGTAATAAGAAGGCGTCCCTTTTGCGGCTTCACCACGCGGCTCAACAATCGTTGTAATAGCTCCCAGTGCTGATCTGGAGGCCTTCGCTGCAGCCATTGTCGCTTGTTGACTATCCAGTCCACTGCAGAACTCCGGCGACATCATATGTTCATCACGGATGCCTGTTTCTTGTTGTCGCCTCAGGAAGGCCGCCATAGCGGTGTTCTGCGCATCGGCAACCCGACTTTGTGCGGCGACTTGCCCTTTGGCATAATTAGCTTGCTGGGTGGCAGCATCGCGGATCATTGACGAGACAGAATGAGGATTACTCATGTCATTGAGGCTGTTGGTGATGTTCTCTCCAACCTTATCCATCTGCTTTCCCATAAAGCTCTGAAGAGCATGGATAGCAAAAACGACAGCCGCCTCACCTAAACCATAAGCCTGTTTCGGTTGTAAGCTGGTTGTCAGGACGCAGACACCCGCTGCAAGGAGGAAAGTTCTTGTGATCTGTTTAGCCATCAGAACACTCCGTCCATGACACTGTTGGCACTATAACCGGCCGGCAGAAGTGGATTGCTCTGGACGTAAAGCGAACCTGAGCCTGCCGATGTGCCAATTCCACCTGATGCCAGTGGGGGACCACCACCGCCAAAATTGAGTGAGGGGCACATCGTGCCACTGCCGACATTTCCAAAACCAAGGCCCAGATTGATGCCTGATAAACTCAGGCTACACTGTGTGCCGCCCATAGCGTTCCCCCAGGCACTCTGAGCAGCCTGACAGATCTGCGAGCCCAACTGGTCTTCAAGACTTTGGATGAGAGAAGCCGGATCCAGGCCACTCGTGATGACATTCAGGCCCTGACCATGAAGGAAGCCGTCCAGACAGGAGAGCGCACCGACGCTTTCAGGTTGTTTTTCATAGGCATCATTAGCCTGAACGCGTTGGTTGATAGCGTTTGCCGCCGCTTGGGTTAAATCGGCGCATCCGACACTGCCCTGTTCAGTCTGTTGTGCCAAAGCTGGGTTCGACAGAAGCCCAGCAAGAATGACGGCTGAGAAAAGGTGATCTCTTACCTTCATGAGGAAGTCTTTGCATGTGAGGGGATGATATTCGCGAGGGTTTGCAAGCGCTCAGGAGCAATTAGCCGGCCCAGTGTTTCCACCCTTGCGCGACCGAAGACACCTCTGGTGAAGGGAGAATCCCCACTCAGCAGCCCTGAGAGACTTCCATGTGGACCCGTCAGCTCATCAAGAGCCTGTCTCAGTTCATTCCAGTATTGGGGTGGTATTAACTCTAGCGTTCTGGTCCAGACTAATCGAACTTCGGGGTCCTTTAGACGATGGAGAGTGTAATCAGAACCTTGCTGCGAAATGTCTCGGGCAAGATTTTCAAGAGCCATCAAGACATCGCCGTGTTGCGTTCTGTCTCGATTGCCGTGCGGTGTTGTCACCTGCGCCATGGGTTACCTCCTGTATTGAGGTAACCGTCAGTGATCATGATGCGACGAAACAGATTTTTTTGTTAGAATTCGGACGGAATTGTGCCCAACGTCGATGGCGTAACCGAGAGGGGCCACAGTAGAGGCCAACACTCTGTTCCATGTATCTCCGCCTGCCCAGTTCACCAGCCGCGAGAGGTCAACATCCGGCGCAGACGTTACTTTCACGTGAGGAGGTACGATCTGTCTTACGGCAAAGTCCAAAGGTACGTGGTGGCCAAAGCCATCAACACGACGAAAATGGTTCTGTGTCGATTTAACCGTGACATCCTTTGTCGTCATTTCCGACATTTGCCGGAGTTTATCACTCGATGAAGTATCGTTCAGCTTCAATGCGTCTGCACGTATCGATTGACCAGGTTGAACCAGCTCAAATGCCGCATGATGGAACATGGACAGGTGGTGACCATTGGGGGCGGCTAGGCCGATAGTAAGGCAGATAGTGGGGATAATCATAGGTTTCGCTCCTTTGAAACCATATGAAAACCGTTATGATGCGACCAAAAAGCATATTAAGTCGAGTTAACACTCGATATATAGGTATTGACTGGTATTGACTGGAATGGAGTTTAACGAACGAAAGGACGTTACGCATTAGTAGAAGCACCATGATGAAGGTGCTTTGTCCCCGATCTTATGGCGATCGGGGCGCCTGCCGAGAAAGAGTTATGATATGGCGAAGAAAACGAAAGAGACGCAGGCCAACGCGAAACTGTTTAAAGATGGACTTCTGTACCGTAACATCAGTAGAACTCTAATTGAACAGTGTACACGTATTGGTATTACCACAACGACTTTGTCAAAACTGTCTGGTATCCACTTAAGTACGATCAAGTATTTCAGGACAAGCCAGAGAACAGGTAAACCCTTTTCTGCTGCAACTTTTTTCGGGCTGACAAAAGCATTACAGCTGGATTTTGATCAAGTTCTCCCGCCTCATGGAGGAGCTTTGGTCCCTTTCCCAGAACCTCTAACACAAAAGGATGTTGAAAGTCTTCTAGATGCGGCAATGTTGTTGGAAACTTCCAAACCAGACCTTCTCAAGTTAATGAGGACATTATCCGACATGGCCAGACCAACAAACCCGGCCATAGATGAAACGACTGCTGTATTCGCTGCCGAAGCCGGATTTAAAGTAGCCCCCCCCGGCTCACTAGAATCCCTTATTATGATAGGGAGACGGGTCCGGAGCCTTAGAATTGTTAGAGGATGGGGCAGAGGAGAACTCAGAACAGCTTCGGGTGTTCCATTTTCATCGGTCTTTGCTATTGAGGCTGGCTTACAAAATCCTTCAATGCAAACGTTATATCAACTTGCTGAAGCGTTAAGCGCGCCTGTTTCATTCTTCTTTAAAACTGACGCTGAAACAGAAAAAGATCAACTTGATTTAGAACGGCGAGCAGCATCAATAATAGCGAGTGGTCAAATCGGGTCAGTCAACGAGATGTTATCAACGGTAGAATATTTATTTCGTACATCGACTGGTACACCACCTTACTAGGGCTTGTTAGCGCTTGAAATTTTTCCTATATTGCAGGGATGGAAGAAGGAGACGGAACAGGCCCTTTTACGGACGAGACATGGGCGATCTGGGAACCTCTGATTGAAGCGGTTCGCCCACGAGGCAAGACACCGCCGCATGATCTGCGATGGACCATAGCAGCGATTTTCTGGCGTCATGAGAATGGCGCGAAATGGCGGAGTATCCCCACTGAACTGGGTCCGTGGTGGCGGGCGGCACAGCTTTTCATCCGCTGGGCGAAGCTCGGCGTATGGGAACGCCTGCTCGAACTGGTTCAGGAACAACACGGAGTGGCGCTCGGAATGACTTTTCTGGATGGCACGAACATCAGGGCTCACCACAAAGCGGCGGGAGCCCAAAAAAAGGGGCCTCTTTCAAAGAGCGAGACCATCGTGAAGCACTTGGCCGCTCTCGCGGCGGCTATGGCACGAAAGTCTGCGTGATCGCAGATGGACATGGAAAAGCCTTCGGTTTTGCGCTGGCCCCTGGACAGGCTCATGAACTGCCTCTGGCACCAGCCATGCTCGACAGCCT
>NZ_VHOP01000043.1:0-41258 GCF_008704325.1 Acetobacter sp. DmW_125128
ACTGCTTCCGGCTTTCACTCCCAGTCAATGCGCCAGTTTCTTTACAGCCTCTGGATATGAACCAGATTAAAGTGGAACCGCTCTAGCCTTATTGCATCAGGCGGTATGCTGGATTTTGGCATTGACATGCCTATTGATGTTTCTGGTGCCGTTTATAATCAGGAATCCATAGAACAGATCACATTATCTTCAAAATCTGGCAACTTGCATGTCAAAGACATTGCAACTGTTAGCCGGGGCTATATTGATCCGCCATCCAGTATTGTGCGGTATCATGGCAAACCAGCACTCATTATCGCCGTGGCAATGGCAAAAGATGGTGATGGCCTTACCTTAGGTAAAAAACTAAATACCGAGCTAGATAAAATAAATAGTGAACTGCCAACAGGTTTGAAATTTGTTCAAGTTGAGGATCAAAGTAAGGTTATTAAGGAAGCCGTAAATACATTCCTGTTAAAATTCTTTTTTGCGCTTCTGGTTGTACTGGTTGTAGCATTTGGAACACTCGGATTTCGAAGCGGAATGGTTGTGGCATTTTCAGTGCCGCTTACCTTATCTTTTGTTGCACTATACATGAAAATATCTGGCATTGGTTTAGAGCGTATTTCTCTGGGTGCTTTAATACTATCCCTCGGCCTATTGGTTGATGATGCTATTATTAGTATAGAAGCCATGATTGTGCAGTTATCCAACGGTGCCAGCAGAGAGGATGCTGCATCCTACGCGTGGGAACACACGGCTTTTCCTATGCTTACAGGCACTTTAATAACAATTATAAGCTTTTTACCTGTTGGAATAGCTAAATCTACAACAGGTGAATATGCTGGTGAGATTTTCTGGGTAAGTGCTGCTGCACTGCTTTGTAGCTGGGTTGTAGCCGTAATTTTTATACCTTTGCTTGGAGTATGGTTTTTACCACAACCGCAAAATACATTAGAAAATACACCGTCTTTAGAAACAAAAAGCATTCTTGCTTTACGTAAAATTCTTGAATGGGTTGTTGTTAGAAAAAAAACCGTTTGCGCTGTAACTCTTACTCTTCTTGTTATGGCAATATTGGGCACATCTTTGGTTAATCAGCAGTTTTTTCCTCTATCTGATCGCCCCGAACTGATTGTTGATGTTGCATTACCCCCCGGAAGTTCACTTAGTAAAACCAATAAAATTGTAAGCGATATTGAAAGCAAGATATTATACTTGCCATCTTTGGCTCATATTGAAACACACATCGGAGATGGCGCCCCCAGATTTTACCTGCCTTATATACCAGCCAGCCCAAGTGCTTCACATGCAACATTGCTTTTAGTTGCTACAGATTTAAATGCTCGGGAAGAGCTCTTCAAAAGTATAAAAAATTTCGCGAATGCTACTCCCGCAAGCCTTCATGTGCAAAGGCTTTCTTTGGGGCCAACGGCTGATTTTCCCGTGCAATATCGCATTATTGGCTCAAACATAGATAAAATTATAAATATATCGCATGAAATAAGAGATATCCTTAAAAATACATCCGGCACATCTGATGTACAAATTGATTGGGGCAATCGTACACTCTCTGAATCATTTCAACTGGATTCAGAAAAAGTGGCTCATTTTGGAAGTAACCGTATTGCCATTGCACAACAAATGCAGGCTTTTCTTTCTGGAGAAGAGGTAGGTAAAATTTTTAATGCGGATAATCATCGCAGCCTAGTTATCCGTGCAGAAGAAAAATTCCGTCATAATCCACAATTATGGGGGCTGCTTCCAATACAAACTCAAATGGGAAATGTATTTCTGGGCCAATTAGGGTCTTTGGAAATTAAACAGATTTTCCCTGTGATATGGAGAAGAAATGGAGAACCATGCATAACAGTTCAATCTGATGTTATGCCGGGTATTGAGCCCTTGGAAATTGTAGAGCAGATAAAACAGAAAATAGATAACATAAAAAAGCATCTTCCATATGGTTATAGGGTAGAAGTAGGGGGAGACGCCGAACTTTCTGAAACAGCAAATGATGCCATATTTGCTTTATTGCCCCCAACAATTGGTATCATGCTGCTTGTTTTAATGCTGCAATTGCAAAAATTCAGCCGTGTTGTGCTGGTTTTATGCTCCAGCTTTTTGGGGCTGATAGGTGCCGTATTGGCTTTACTTATCTTTAAAGCACCATTTGGTTTTGTTGCCTTGTTAGGTTTAATTGCTTTGGCCGGAATGATTATGCGCAATACCATATTACTGGTAGATCAAATAGAATATAACAAACACAATGGTTTAACGCTAAACGCATCTGTTATTGATGCAACAATATTGCGTGCACGCCCTGTTATACTTACCGCTCTGGCCTCTGTTTTTGCCTTCATTCCGTTAGCATTTAATATTTTTTGGGGGCCTATGGCCATTGTCATGATTGGGGGATTGAGTGTTGCTACATTTCTTACTCTTCTTTCCTTGCCAGCTTTTTACTTGGTTATATTTAGTGACAAACAAAAAGATAAGGCTGCACAATGATTTTTATGTTTTCTAAATCCCAGAAAAATAAAATTGTATTGTTATTGCCAGTCGCATTTCTGGAGGCATGCTCCTTACAGCCTAAAACATCACTCCCAAAAGTAACATTACCACAAGCTTGGGAGAATACACCGGCCCAACAGTTTTATGGCAAAGCACAAAAAGACTGGTGGCAGAACTTTCATCAGCCAAAATTGAATAACCTTGTAAGTATTGGGTTGCAGGAAAATATTGATATCAATATTGCGTATGAAAAACTGCAAGCATCTCGTATTGAAACAAAAATAGCCTATGCAGCAAATATGCCCGAAATTAACGGCACAGCAGGGTATAGCAGAAATTATACATCTACAGCAGGCATAGGAGATGTATTGCGGCCTTTATTAGGGCTAGATCAAGGTGGTTCTTACCTAGAACCTAAAGGAGTTTCTTATAGTAATTTTAATACGGGTATGTTTGCATCATGGGAACTAGATTTATGGGGGCGCTATAAATTGATGCGAAAGGTGGCTGATGCCAACCGTCAGGCCTTTCAAGATGATATTGAGGCTGTGTCTCTTTCATTTGAGGCAGAAATCTGCCGTCTTTATTTTCTTTGGGTCAACCTTACCCAAATGGTAGAGGTTGAAAAAAAAGCATCGAATATTTTAAAAGAAATAGAGACCATAAATAACGCCTCGTACCAAAGGGGCTTGATATCACAAACAGTTCTTCTTGAACAAAGCAATCAATTTCATAAGGTTTTTATGAAGTATCAGGAACTGGATAATGCGCAACAGGCTGTACGTCGAGCGCTTTCCGCTCTGGTATACAACCGTCCTGATGCTTTATCTGTGAATGATCAGAGTTTCTCACCTATTGATTATACTCAGATCACACCAGCACCTTTAAAAATTCCGTCCGTATTGGTACAAAGCCGGCCAGATATTCATGCGGCTGAGCAAAGATTGCACGCGGCTTCGGCTATGGTTGGTATTGCTAGAGCAGACTTTTACCCTCGCATTACGTTTTCCGGCGAATTGTCGATAGATGCGTTAACATTAACCGAGTTCGGGTGGGGGGCACGAAATACCCAATTTGGCCCAACGCTGACTTTACCTATTTTTGAAGGTGGCAAAATTGCGCGGCAAGTGGAATTGCGCCAATCCGAACTCAAAAACGCTGGGCTGGAATATAAACGAACAGTGCTAAATGCATGGAAAGAAACAGAAGATGCACTCGCCAATTATAATATGACACGCGCACAGTACGGCGATGCTGCGCAGATGGCTGAAAATGCAAAAATAAGTGAAAAAAGGGTAGGGGCTTCTTACCGTCGAGGAGATGAATCCAAAGTAGAATTTCTTGTCAGCCAGCTCGCAAGCCTAGATTGTGAGATCGAGCTTTTGAACATGCAGCAACGTTTGATGGAAAATTACATTCGCCTATATGTCGTTTCAGGCGGGTAAAGTGTAGCTCTATCAAGAGCTACACAGAAGCCAACGCCAACCCTTCAGCAACAGAAACAAACTCCCCACCCAATTCAACCCGATCTTCTCCAAATCGAGAGGTAAAGAGTTGCCTAACTGCTGGCACAAAAGATGTGCCCCCAGTTAGAAACACCCGGTCAATCTGCTCTGGAGCCAGAGAGGCTTGACGAAGCGCTTGGTCAATACCTTCACCCAGTTTGGCAATGTCTGGGGCAATCCAGCGGTTAAAATCTGCACGAGAAACGGTTGTTTTAATATCTAGACCGGGCTGCGAGAAAGAAAGCTCAGCACTTTCAGCAGAGGACAAAGCGCGTTTGGTAGCGGAAACTGCATTGTAAAGTTCCTGCCCATGCTGTTCACGAATAAGCTCGATCAGGTTTTTTAACTTTTCCGGTTCAGAAGCTGTTCGGGCAACATCTGCAATCTCGTTAAGAATACGCGGTGTGCGCATAAGAGAGAGACGGTGCCAGCGTGCTAGAGAATGATACCACTCAATAGGCACCGGAAGAGGCTCGCCGCCCATGATGCGGAACGTGCAGTCACGTCCAAGGTAAGGGGCCACAACATTATCAATAATACGGAAATCAAACTGATCCCCAGCCAACCCCACACCTGTATGGCCAAGGGGTTGCGCCCGTTGGTTGCTGGCGGGGTCAAAACGCATGATCGAAAAGTCACTCGTGCCGCCGCCAAAGTCTCCCACAAGCACTGTTGCGGGCCGATCCAACCGCTGCATAAAGCGCCAGCCAGCCGCTTCTGGCTCCATCATAACGCTAACATCGGCAAACCCTGCTTGCTTAAATGCCGCCCGCAACCGAGCTTCACCCAAAGCATTATCTGCATTTTCGCCCACAAAATGGACCGGCCGCCCAACCGTAACATGGCATTCTGCCGGGGTAATATCTGTAAGCGCCATCAATTCCCGCAGGAAAGTGGCAATCAGATTTTCCAACGAAAGGCGCTGGCTAAATACCTGTGTCTCACGGAAGCTGGATTGAGCCAGGTAGGACTTCATGGACATGATAAGGCGCGTTTCGGACGGATCATCAAGATGCGCCTCAACAGCATAAGCGCCTACGGCACGTTGGAGCAGCCGCCTGCCACCTTCCATTTCTTGCCACAAAGCAAGGAGTGTGGGGCAGGTTTCAGAGGAACCGCCATCCGGTGTGGGGAATGAAATGGTCTGGATGGTACGATCAGGACGTGCGATAACGATGACGCTATTGGTCGTACCGAAATCAATGCCGATCTGGATGGGGCGGGCTGAAATAGTCATGGCTGGCGGAAAATAGTGCCCACTTGGCATACTGTCTATGCCTCTGATGCGCTACTGCGCCAGATATCTGCGTTTTCCTAATAAAGAACGGGATATTAGTTCAGGGCATGAGTTGGAACAATCACCTTCAACGCACCATCCGGCAGGGGCCGTTGCAGTTGAAGGGCTTCTTCTGCTGGCGCATTCATCCATATATCCAATTCTTCCGGCTGTGTGAGAATAACTGGCATAGCCTTGGGATGGATTGCCCCAACTTCTCGGTTGGCTTCTGTGGTCAAAAACCCAAAGAGGTCATCCGTTGTTTCTCCGTCCGCCAATTTGCGCACGGATGTCCACTGGCACCAGATACCTGCAAAAAATGCCAAAGGCTCATCATCATTACGAGCAAACCATATGGGTTGTGATTTACCATCTGGCAGGCGCGTGGGTTCAGAAAAAGCTGTAAGTGGCACAAGACAGCGATGCGCTACATGCTCCCAACGTTTCCACCACAGAGAGGCCGGGTGACGAATGTTGGTCACACCCCGGTCTACCTTATGCCCCTTAAGATAATTTGGAGGCGTAGGCATACCCCAGCGCGCCATCATCAATTCTCGCCCTTGCGCAGTATTGCGCACAATTGGCGCCATTGTGTTGGGGTAAATATCTGGCAAAGGCTGAAGATTGCCAGTGAGATCTACCGCCACCTTTGCAACCTTGCAAATGGCCTGTGGGTTGGATGTCATGGAATAGAGATTACACATCTGCTTGCTCCAAAGGCACATTAATCCATAAGATGACCATGCGGCTGCTTTAACGCTTCTATCAGTTCAAGTGCATTCTGTGTGGCTGCACCAAAGGTGGTATTATCATAAATTGTCCACACATCTGCGCCATCTGCGTTCAACGTAGCAACGCTGTTTGCATGCGCCTGCACAGTTTCTACACTATACAGTGACTCATAAATGCGCGGAGAACCGTGTAGCCGAAAATAGGCGATCCCATTCCAACCTCCGGGCAGTGCGGCAGAAGCAAATCTGGCCGGATCTGCCGCAACCCGTGAGACATGCTGCCTTTTCAGCATCTTATCAACTTCTGGCTGAAACCAGCTCTCATGCCTTGGTTCCAGCACAACAGGGCCGTTGATTATGGCTTTCAAATCATGAAGAAACTGTTCTGCAATCTCTCCAGGATAAGCAAAATTTGGAGGTAGCTGAACCAGAATGGGGCCGCGCTTATTGCCTAAACCACTGGTTTCCTCAGCAAAACGTGTAACAAGATCCTGACATCCCACAAAACGCTGCTCATGCGTAATTGCCTTGGGGAGTTTGATGGAAAAGCGGAAATCTGGCGGTACGCTTGCTGCCCAGCGCACGTAAGTTTTTTGCTGATGAGGACGATAGAAACTGCTGTTAATTTCCACAGCAGAAAAACGCGTACCGTAGCGTTCAAGATGCGTGCCGGCTGAAGGAAATTCTGCGGCAAGTTTGCTTGGAACCGACCAGCCCGCAACACCGATGCGAATAGGCATAATAATCTGCCTTAATGTCCTAAGGTTAAAAGAAGGCCCTGCCATTTTGCAAAATAATTTGTTTCTGGTGATAATCTTGCAGTGCTTTGTGATGAGTTACGCTGATAATTGTACACTGCGGCAAGAGGGTTAGCAGCGCATCGTAAAGGTAGCGTTCATTGGCAGTATCCATGGCAGACGTGGCTTCATCCAGAAACAGAATGGAAGGACGAAATAGAAAGGCCCGTGCCAAGGCCAAACGCTGCTGTTCGCCACCAGACAAAATATTCTCCCATACTTGCTCTTCATCCAGACGAGATACGTATTCCCCCAGATTAACCGCATGAAGGGCGGCCTCATAGGCGTGCAGGTTATGTTGCTCTAGGGGTAAGGGGTAGGAAAGGGCTTGCCGTAAAGAGCCCGTTGGTACGTAGCTTTGCTGCGGAACAAACATAGCCTTTGCACTGTTAAGGCACACATCTCCACTGCCATAAGGCCATAATCCGGCTAAGCTGCGTAAAAACGTGCTTTTTCCGCTGCCTGATGCACCATAAATAGCCCATCGCTCACCCGCTTGAAATGTTAGGCTGCCAAAGTCCAGCAATGTTTGCCCGGAAGGCAGATTAAGAACCAGATTATGGGTTGAAACTGTATTTTCGTTTGTGGGTTTGCACACAATGCCTTGAGTAGGCTTCTGCTGTATTATGCGTTCAAATTCAGCAAGACGTTGCAATGTAGAACGTAAACCGGCCAGATCCGTGTAATTATCAATAAACCATTGCAAACTTCTTCGAACCTGCATGAATGCGGCATTAATACGCGCATAAGTGCCAAACGTAAGTGCATGCGCCATAATTTTGGGCACAAGCAAAACCCATAAAATAATGGAAGCTGTTTGATTATAAAACGTTCCTACAAAATTAGCGCGCCATGTGTAATGCACAACCTTGCGCCAATTTTTGGCGATGTGTGCAAGATGGGTAGAAAACCGCAGATGTTCAGCGTCTTCCCCTTTATAAAAAGCAACCTGCTCAGAATTACGCCGCAAATCAAGCAGGCTTGCACGCAAATCAGCATCATAATGTTGTTGCTGATAATCGGCATGAACTAAGGGGCCACCTACTTTTTCTATAAGCAAAGAAACCAATACGGTAACAATAACTGTTCCAAAAAACAGATAACCGGGAATATGATAAACATGCCCCCAAAGCGGCACAGATAACGTGCCGCCGATTTCCCATAAAACAATAGAGAATGACAGCAGCGTCATAACCGCCTGAATAGCATCCAACCCCAGTTTGAGGACAAGGGTTGTCATTTGCGCAAGGTCATCTGCAATACGCTGGTCTGGGTTATCTGCCTGCGTGGCATCATGCTCCAAACGGTAATAGGTGACATTTTTTAGGTAGCGTTGAAGATAGACCTTTGTGTTCCATAAGCGCCAACGCATGGAAAGGATCTGTGTCAGGTAAGTTTGCAGCACGTAAATGCCAGCCGAAAGAGCGCAAGCCGCAATATAAATCGGCAACATGCCCAAGGCGTTGCGCACATGGAACGCAAAAAAGGCATCAAAAAATTTCTGATCCCAAATACCAAACCATACGGCCGTACGCACATAAAGCAGAGAAAGCCCAATAATCAGGCCCAGCAGGCCCCATGCTTTCCACTTTTCTGCGGACATCCAAAAAGGAAACAGGATTTTCCAGTCCGCAAGAGAGTGGGAAGGAGAAGGTTTATCAGTACGTAGCACGAAGCGTTGCCATAAAATTACGAGGGGCTGCGGGAAAGTTGAACTGCCATATACCACTGGCGCGTTCGTAATAATGGCGGTTTGTCAGGTTATACGCATTTAGTTGCAGGCGCAGGTTACGGTTGATTTTATAACCAATCATGCCGTCCATTGTCATGTATCCGCCCTGTACGGTTGTGGCGTAACTTCCGCGTAGATTGCTGTTGGCATCTATTCCAACCCCTATGTTCAGGTCTTTCAGCCGTCCATCTGGCACAGTGTAATGCACCCAAGATTTGAACATGTGATGTGGGGAATAAACACCGCCAAAATCGCTTACGCGGGAATTGGAAACTTTGGTGTCCAAGTACGTATAACCAATAGACACATCCAGATTAGGCAGGATTTGCCCATCAATCTGCATTTCCCACCCTTGGCGGCGAATAGGCCCGGTAGTGACGTAAAATTGCGAATGCAGCGGATCTTGCACCGGTTGGTTTACGCTCTCCATCCGGAACAGTGCAGAAGAAACATTCAACCGACCATGAAAATATTCTGCCTTAAAGCCCGTTTCAATCTGGTTGCCACGCTGGGGCGTTAGCCCGCCACCGCGATAGGTTTCCTTCCCCACAGAAGGAGTGAAAATACTGGAGTAACTGGCATACCAAGAGATATGAGGCGTAATTTGGTAAACAGATCCAAGGTAAGGTGTCAGCTCTCCATGTATATTGGATGTTGTCTGCCATTGTGTTGCTGGTGCAGGAGCAATATCGCGGAGTTTCTCGTAATAGCGTGAGGCACGCCCGCCCAGAATAAGAGAGAGCTTTTTAGTCAGCTCAAACCGCAGTTGGCCATAAAATCCCCATTGATAGGCGTAATCATCCGTACCCCAGCCATTGGCGTTTGTGGCATAGTTAAAACAGCTTGCCGCAGGTTTTTTAACAACATCCGTGTTGTTTATGCTCACATCGTTATAGATGGCGTTACAGTTGTTGTTGGCATACTGCGTAACCTGTTCGTACGAATTATAATTGAAGCCGAAAAGCGCATGATGCATGCGGTTTAGAAAATGGAAACTGCCTTGGGCATAAATATCCGCAGAGCGTGATGCGTTCGTACCCTTAAAAGCGGAAATACCTTGATCCCGATACTGTAGGGTTCCTGTGGTGGGGTCTATCTGGTTCCATGGTTCATTATAAAGCGTATTATAGCTTTGATCATAAAACGTGCCGCGCGCGGTTGCAGACCAATCCCCCCAGAGTTTCTGGTTAAGTGAGGCAATGGTCTGCTGTGTCATGTAATTGGAATATCCCCAGCGCTGGCTGGGGTTTGCAGAGCGGCTGCCAGACCATAACGTATTGGCCGTTGTAAGCGGCAAACCGTAATAAGGGGCCTGATTATCCTGCTGTTGCGCAGCGTGAGAAACCATAAAGGTGGTGCGCGGGGTTATATCCCACTCCAACACCCCATAGGTTTGCCATTTGCGGGTATGGGCGTATTTGTAAAAGTAATTATTATCTTCAAACAGATCCGCCGTGCGGAAACGAAGAGTTTTGGATTTGTTGAGCGCTACCGTCATATCCACATCTGCACGGTAGTTGTTAAAACTTCCAACGCTGGCAGCGCCGGTTAGCGCAAAATCCTGCCCCGGTTTTTTGGTAACTTCATTTACAACGCCACCCGCGCCACCAGCCCCCTGCAAAAGGCCCGAAGACCCACGCAACACCTCGATACGATCATACATGGAAAGATCAAAACTGGCGTTATTCAGCGTTCCGGAAGCATTTGGCGTGCCGTCCACAGAAGTTGTAAGCTGGTACCCGCGTGAGTAGAAATTTGAATTGGCCGTAGAAGCTGGCATAACGCGAATACCGTTAATCTGGCGCATGGCGTCTGTCATTGTCAGCATGTTGGAATCTTCCATACGCTGCTGTGTAATAACAGATACAGACTGCGGAATATCCTTCAGCGCAACAGGCGTTTTCCCCCATGCTTCTATTGTTGGCACGGTGTAGGAATGCCGGGTGCCAGATCCATATACGGTAATATTCTGATGGGTTGTTTCAGCAGACGCATGATTTACCGAAGATGAACACGCGCATGAAGACCCAGAAGCACTGCACTTTTTAGGCGCATTGGCTGAGGTTGGTTTGCAAGCGGTGGGCAGGGAAGCAGCCGAGGCTGGCGCACAAATAAACGAAAGACCGCCTACCATAACCCCAAAACATGGGAGTATTCGAAAAATACGAGACATACATATCTGTCCTGACAGCGTCATACATAAAGGCTGACAGGGCAAGTTGATGTATCCAGCACATAAGGCTGGTTCCCGCATTAAGGCGGGAATAACAGTTGCTATATTACAAATAGCAGCCGCAAAAACGTGTTCCTGTCAGTAAAGACATGACAGGAGCAGAGGCGGCCCACGTGTATGGGGAAGACCCGTAAAAACACCGGCAGGCGGGGCCCGTGGTGCACGATCATGATAGATCTGCCGCTTTGCCAACAGCATAATGCTTAAAGCAACAAAAACTCCAATAAAGACAATATCGGGCAGTTGCAGTAAGGGGCAAAGAGGGCAGAACCCGTTATCATCATGCGAATGGTGTGCGGGATCATGCCCTTCATCATCCGCAGGCATTACCATGGCATCATCCATATCAGGACATGCCGGGCTTTTAAGTGCAGGGCCAATATGAAGGCCAGTAAGGCGTTCAAGCGTAACACGGGGCATTTCCCCAAGCTGCGCATGGCTTTGAAGAAAAAGCTGCCCGACAAGCCCCACCATTACACAAATGGCCACCAGCCATCGGCTGGCAAACAGGCGCATTTTTGCGTGCATGGTGGCTGATCTAGACAAAAATCCTCTCCAAATTGTGTACTTGTTAAAGGAAGATAATTTGCCTTTTGTCAAGGAAGAGTGGTTGGCGTGATCATGTTACACGTAAAAAGCACGGTATAATCTGGCACAAGCCAGGGGTCAGCAGGGCTGTTCTGTTGTGTGGGCAGGTATAGCTGCTCCTATATCAACTCTATCGCTTTTGCGAATGAAGGAGCGTAACCCAATAAAAGGCCTGCATGAGGCTTTTATCGGCTTCCTGTATTTCGAAATCGAATTCAGGCCTGATTGTTATTCCTACAAAGAGGAAACAAACCATGTCAGCTTACAGCATTTTACGGACTGCCATTGAACAGAAAAAAGCCGTGGCTTTTACGCTTCATGACAAGCCGCAGCTAGGCTCACCTCACGCTCTGGGCAAAGGAGATGGCGTAGAAAAGGTGCTGATGTATCGTGGTGTAGATACACACGAAAAGCGTGTACCTGCCCAAGGGCAGTGGGATTGCCTTGCCGTATCTGACCTGAACGATGTGAAGCTGCTTGCTGACGAGCCGTTTCACCAAGGCCACCCGGATGCCACACAGCGCGCTGGTATTCGTGAAGTGGATATCGAACTTTAAGATCGCCCTGTTTATCGGCATCACTTAATTTGATGCCGATAAAACCCTTATACAGTTACCAGATGACTAAACATTATTTCCACAAATGATGGAAATGGTGCAGGGGGCCGTGCCCACGCCCGACATCAAGCGTATCACTCGCTGCAAGCGCACCATGCAAATATGCTTTTGCTCCTCGCACGCTCTCTTCAACCGATTTAGAAGGGAGAAGAGCCGCTATTGCAGCAGAAAGCGTGCAGCCTGTGCCGTGGTCATTACGTGTGCAGATGCGTGGTGCTGCAAACTCAATAATTTTTCCAGCGGAACCATAAAGCAGATCAACACTCTGCGTTGATCCTTCAAGATGTCCCCCCTTTAACAAAACCCATTCCGAACCCAGCTTGGCCAACTCTTTTACCCGTAAGCGCATTTCATCCAGCGTCCATACGGGGTGAGCATTCAGCAAAACACCTGCTTCTGGCAGGTTGGGGGTAATAAGCGTTGCAAGCGGCACCAAAAAGTCTCTGATAGCACTTACCGCGTTGCTTTCCAGCAGGTGATCTCCACTTTTGGCCACCATAACAGGATCAAGCACAATATTTTTTGCACCATGATAATGCAGGCGGTCTGCAATAACCTCAGCAATGCTGCTGTTAGGAACCATCCCTATCTTCACCGCATCCACCCGCACGTCATCAAACACGCTATCAATCTGTTCGCCCACAAATTGCGGGTCTAGGGCCACAAAAGAACGCACGCCTTGAGTGTTCTGGGCCACCACAGCCGTAATGGCCGCCATGCCATACGCCCCCATAGCCGAAAATGCTTTAATATCTGCATGAATTCCAGCGCCTCCTGTGGGGTCGGTGCCGGCAATACTCAAAACATTGGCGATCATGGTCAGGCAATTCCCTTTTCGCAAGAACGTAGCTTCCTGCCGCGAAATTCCAGCAAAAAAAGGATAGGGTGGCCAAACCTGTCCCTTCGCCGGCATAACCCGGATCAGGTTCAAAGGGTCATTGCGCTGCCTTTTGGCCTTGCAATATCTCAGCTCCATGTCGGAGCCCCCCTCGGTAACACGCAACGTATCAGGGCAAGGGGCTTTATGCACGTAATATTAACGGTAGGTTTGGAGGACGTCTTCAGTTTTACAGCGGCCTGTGTGATATCCATATCTTTGACACCATGAGAGGCAGGTGTTCTTAGAATTACGGTATAAAAGAGGTTAGAACAGGCTTTTTACGGAATAATGACTATCCATGACTTTTAGCATACGTACGGCGTGTATTAAGGATGCGCCTGTTCTTCCGCTCATTGAAAAATCCGCCGCGCAGATTTTTCGGCAAATTCCTTCATTAAGCTGGATAGCCGATCACGCGGTTTTGCCGGTGGATACGCATTTTGCTGCCATAACCACAGGCACAAGCTGGGTTGCTATTGATAAGCAGGGTCACCCAATTGCTTTTCTTTGTGCGCAAATATACGCGCAGGAATTGCATATTCTTGAAATATCCGTTTGCAAAAAAGAGCAGGGGCGGGGCATAGGCACCGCGCTGCTTTACACGGCATGTAGTTGGGCAAAAACATATGGCCTTAGAGCCGTCACTCTGACGACTTTTCGTGATCTACCGTGGAATGCGCCTTTTTATGCGCGTCTCGGTTTCAAGATACTTCCAGAAGGCTTAATAAGCCCAAGGTTAGCGGCTATATTACAGGATGAGGTAAAAAGTGGTTTTTCCAAACAAACCCGCTGCGCCATGCAATTGAACCTGAGCCACTTTAAGCCCGCATAATCTGCTACAAGCCTATTATAGCACAAATGGCAATCCAGCAGCCGCAAAGCGTAGTATCCCAGCCTTATACATTGAAATGGCTGGGATATTCACACAGATTTTTATTTTTGCAGTACAGGCGCAGAAATGGCGACGCCGTTTTCCCATGTTTCAATAATTTTGTCGGCATTTGCAATGTTGGTTGCGGGGTTACCGGTAACAACTAACACATCAGCCCGTTTGCCCGGCGCCAATACGCCACGGTCAGAAAGATCCAGCAGATCTGCTGCGTTCTGTGTGGCGATATGAATAGTCTCTAAAGGTGTCAGGCCGGCCTGCACTGTAAGGGCCAGTTCCCGATGTTCTGCTACGCCGGGCACTCGTAAAGGGGTGGCGCCGCTATCTGTGCCAAAGCCGATTTTTACGCCCGCATCATGCAATGTTTTCAGGTTTTGCAGGTTCATTGCCAAAGATGTGCGGGCAAAATCGGCCTGTTTGCCCGTTTTGTGCTGCGCCTGCCATGCTGGATCGTTAATCTGTTTTTGTAGAGGGCCAGAAAGACCGGCTGTTGCAAAGGGTGTTTGCGTCCACGGTGCGCGATCAGCCCATGCCGTGGTGGCTTCATCAAGCTGAAGGGTGGCAATATACCAGATCCCGCGGGCTTTAAGCGTTGCAATCAAATCCGGTGTAACGGGTTTGTCTCGTATGCCGTGGGCCAGAATATCCACTCCAGCGGCCACAACATGCTGAGCATCTTCCAGATCATGAATATGCGCCGCCACACGGAGCTTGCGTTTATGGGATTCCTCTACAACGGCGGCAATAACATCCGGGCTCATTTTAACAGGCAGTGTGCCATCAAAATCATCAACCCAGATTTTAACCAGATCCGTGCCTTCATCTGCCATTGTGTCCACGGCTTCTCGGGCTTCATTGGCGGTTTTCGGGCGGAAAAGCTGGTTGGGAGCCACATTCACAGGCGGCGCACCATTGGGAACACCAATACCTTGATCAACACCGAACAGATCAGCCGGGGTTTTACCCGCATGTGCTTCCTTACGGAGCGGATCAAACACATCTGGCACGTTATTACCCAGCGCCGTAACCGTGGTAACACCATAACGACGATACTGACCAAGCGCCGCCATAATATTGGCGCGTGTATAAAACTGAGAACCCGTGGTAACGCCCTCATACTGTCCAACGTGGCTGTGATCGGAAATAATGCCGGGCAGAACGGTATCTCCTGCACGACCCAGCACTTTGGCATCTTTGGGAATATCCACATTCTTGCCCACCGCAAGAATATGCTCTCCCTGCATCACAAGCGTTCCATCTTCTATGGGGGCTGCTCCGGTGCCATCCACAATACGCACATGCGTAAGCGCAATAGGGGGAGATGAGGCAGCAAGCACCGGCGTTGTTATAAAAAGAGAAGTTGTGATGAAAAGCATACGGCGCATATTGATCTCCCTAATAGCATCATAAACGGCAAGAAAGTGATATTCGTTCCATGTTTATCAGATATTCATGAACCAAGGATCACTTCTACTTTATGTAAAAGCCCATCATCTTTCATATTTATTTCATGCGTCATGTAGCTTTGCACGCCATCTATGGTGATCTTTCTTACACCACGGCAAACATGATCCGGGTTTTTTACCAGAATACTGTAACGCGCTGTTTTCCACTGCAATGTTACCTCAAACTCTGGCCAATGCTGCGGAATGCAGGGGTCTATCAAAAGCTTGTCCCCCTGAATGCGTACACCAAGAATGGTTTCGGTTCCCACCCGTTGCATCCAACCGGCAGAGCCTGTGTACCAAGACCACCCACCACGCCCAACATGCGGGGCTTCAGAATATACATCAGCCGCAATAACGTAGGGTTCCAGCCTGTAACGCGCGGCTTGTTCCGGTGTTTGGCTATGGGTGATGGGGTTAAGCATATGGAATAATGTTTGGGCCAGATTGCCATCGCCTAAAGCTACAATGGCCATAACTGTCCATAACGCTGCATGGGTGTACTGGCCGCCGTTTTCACGTATGCCGGGTGGGTATCCTCGAATATAACCGGGGTCTGGCATGGCTTTATCAAACGGTGGCGTAAGCACAAGAATAAGCCCGTCCTGCTCCCGTACCAACCTATGAACGGCAGAGCGCATGGCATGGTTGGCCCGTTCTGGCGTGGCTGCGCCAGAAAGTACAGACCAAGATTGAGAAATGGCATCTATCTGACATTCCGGCATGGAGTGAGAGCCCAGCGGCGTGCCATCATCAAAATAGGCTCGCAGGTACCAATCTCCATCCCATGTGTGTTCCAGCGCCTTGGCCAGTTTGCGGGTATGCTGCTGCCATTTATCAGCCCGCATATCTTCATTCCGAGCACGGGCAATGGGGATAAATATCTCAAGTGTGGTGTAGAGGAACCAGCCAAGCCACACACTTTCCCCTCGGCCCTGTTCTCCTACACGGTTCATGCCATCGTTCCAGTCTCCCGTGCCCATGAGGGGAAGGCCATGAACGCCTACAGCAAGGCTCCGATCAAGCGCACGGGCACAATGCTCAAACAGTGTAGCACTTTGTGCCGAGTGCGCTGGCACCATAAAGTTATCATGCTCGGTTATAGGCAGCGGAGGGGCTTCCAGAAAACCAATAGTTTCATCCAGAACAGCAAGATCCCCCGTTGTGTTAACGTAATGCGCAACCGTGTAACCAAGCCATGTGCAATCATCCGAAATATGGGTGCGCACGCCTGCTCCTGTCTGCGGGAGCCACCAATGCTGTACATCGCCTTCCACAAACTGGCGGGAAGCGGCCCGTATCAGATGCTCTCGCACCAAAGCAGGGCACGAAACCGCAAGGGCCATGCCATCCTGTAACTGGTCTCTGAAACCATAAGCCCCACTGGCCTGATAAAAGCCTGCACGTGCGCGCACGCGGCTGGAAAGTGTTTGGTACAACAACCAGCCATTCAGCATGATATCCATGCTGCGATCTGGGGTTTTAATCTGAACAGAACCGCAAATGCTGCGCCACTGCTGTTTGACATCATCCAGAACGGTATCCAGATCAACCGTCCGATAACGGGCAATCATCTGCCTGGCTTCTGCCTCGTTTTCCGCTTCTCCTAACAAGAAAACAATTTCTACGCGGCCATCTGCGGGCAGGGTGACTATGGTTTGCAAAACACCACATGGATCAAGCCCAGCACCGGTGCTTCCCTGCACGGTATCGGCTAGTGTTAAGGCATACGGGCTATCAAGCGTGCCATTTCTGCCAACAAAGTTTGTGCGGTCTCCCGAAATGGCGGTTACGTAGCCACCAATATCAGCAAAGGCAACGCGGCCTCCGTAAACAGCACTCCAGCGATTGTAAGCAAATAGTGCTCCCGTAGCGTCATCTATTTGCGTTGTAATGAAAGATGCTGTTTTGGCGCGTGCCGTCCCAAGCACCCACTCAACATATCCGGTAAGAGAAAGCGTGCGAGCATGGCCTGATAGGTTGTGCAGTTGAATGCGAGAAATCTTTATAGGGTCTTTTACCGGCGTATATTGCAAAAGCGTGCTGGCTATGCCGTGTGCAATACGATCATACTGCGTATAGCCATACCCATGCCGGCTGACATAGGTGGCATCTATATCTCGGCGGATAGCAGCCGTTGGGCTCCATAATACTTTGGTATCTTCATCCCGCAGGTAAAAAACTTCGCCCGGTTGATTGCTGACAGGATCATTAGACCACGGGGTAATCTGGTGCTCACGGCTGTTTAGCGCCCATGTATAGCCACTTCCTTCGGCAGAAGCCTGAAAGCCCGCAGTATCATTGGCAATAACATTAATCCATGGGGCAGGCGTTGTGCGGCCGGAAGCGAGTACAACCACATATTCCTGTCCATTCTGGGCAAACCCACCGTGACCATTGAAAAATTCAAGCTCAGGAATATCGGGCACCTTGAACGCACTGGGGGTAAACACATGCGGTGTTTGAAACAGAACAGATTTAGGAGCTTCGGCCACATTGGCCTGATCAAGCTGTTCTGCCAGCCCCTTATCTGCCGAAAGAACAACGCGGGCAGCCGCCAATAAAAGATTCTTTACCGGTGTGGAAATCAGATCTGCCCGCAAAATGCAGATAGAGCCTGCGACAGTTGCCCTTTTGGGCATAGAGCGCACAAGGTTTTCAAGCGTGTTCTGTAGATCTTGTAAGTAGGACGATGGGTGCTCATTCATCAGCACAAGATCAACGGCAACCTGTTTAAGCCGCAAGTATTCATGCGCCAGCAAAACCTGCCGGATAATATCTGTATCTGGCGTATCCTTTACGCGCAAAACCATTAAAGGCAGATCACCAGAAATACCTTGTTCCCATAGTGTTGGCTGGGCAGCCATACCTTGCATGATAACTGCGGATGATGCGCGCAAAGCAGCATTTGCAAACAGAATATGGCCCGCCAAACGCTGGAACATATCTGCTTCTGCTGGGGTAATATCAAAATGTCGGAACTGAATTTGCGCTTGTGTCCAGGCCAGTGTGCGTGCGCGATCCAGCGCGGTATCATCCTGATGCACCTCAATCAAGCGCTCCAGCTCCTGACGGGATGAAGCAACCATTGTCCAAAACGTTATCCGTGCTGTAGCACCGGGCTTGATGCTTACGCGGCTACGAATAGCAAAGCAGGCGTCCAGCACCGTGCCGGTTTGCCCAGATAGTTGTGTTTTACCCGTTAAAGCCGCAGGAGATCGCGCTGTGCGGCCGCGTCCAATAAACTGCGCACGGTTTGTTTCCACCGTAATTGGGGTAGAGCACACGGCTACATGCGCAGCCCAGATTTCAGGCTCATCGGGGGTACGCCGCCTACGGGTTGCTATAAGGGTTTTGGCTTCCGGCAGGTAATCTGTTTCTACAAATAGTTTGGTGAAGGCCGGATGCGCGAGATCTGAATCTGGGGCAAGCAAAGCCAGTTCTGCATAGGATGTGATATCTATTTCAACACTATCATAGCCAGCATTAAAAACACTCAGATAGCGTACATCAGCATCATCTTCAGCAGAAACCATGACCTCCACAGTTGTTGTTAGAGAGCCATCGCGCCGGGTGAATTCGGCGCGATCTTCATGGAAAACACTTACGTAATCATCCGGCTCCTCTCCACAGGGCTGAATGCCAGCAGACCATACTTTCCCGGTCTTTACGTTTTTCAGGTAAAGATAAGACCCAAAGTTATCCAGCGTTGGATCTTCCCGCCACCGAGTAACGGCCTGTCCCTGCCACATTGTGTAGCCAGACCCCGCTGCTGTGAGCATGACGGTATAACGACCATTGGAAAGAAGGTGCGTAATGGGTGCGGGCGTATAATCCGTGCCGTAGTACCTACCAGATGCCGCTTGTGGTAATTCCGAGCGCGGCAGAGGATATTCTTCTATTGGCAGAGGATGAGCCACAGCGCCTGTGCGTGGCGCACGTTCTTGCAATAACAGCTCGGCCGAGGCAATCACGGGGTCATCATGGAAGCGCTTTCTCATGATACCGTCCAGAACTGCATCTGCCACGGAAAGAATGGACATGCCCTGATGGTGTGCCATGTAAGCCTGCACAATAGCCATTTCCTGCCCATCCGGCACACGCTCCGGGGTATAATCCAGCGCTTCGTAAAAACCGTAACGACCGTGTGCCCCTGTTTTTTCCAGAACAAAAAGATTGGCAACAGCTTTTTGCGGATCAACCATAGCGGCCAGCAAGGTGGCATAGGGGGCTACAACTCTATCCTGCCCAAGGCCACGTTTTAACCCCAGCCCCGGAACGCCAAAGTTTGAGTATTGATAGGTGTAATCAACATCCCGCACATTATAGGCGGATTCCGAAATCCCCCATGGAATATTGTGAGATTGCCCATAAGCAATCTGGCGCTGCACAATAAGCGCGTTGGTTTGCTGGAGCAGGCTACCTATAGGCGCACGCATAACCAGAGAGGGCATAAGATATTCGAACATGGAACCCGACCACGAGACCAATGCTGCTCCGCTGCCAGCAGAGGTTAGGGCACGACCCAGACGGAACCAATCCCGCGCAGGAATGTCTCCTTTTGCAATGGCAAAAAAGACTGCGAGCCGAGATTCAGAGGCCAACAGATCATAACAGTTACTATCGGAGATATCTTCAGTAACAACAAACCCGATAGACAAAAGTTTGCGTGCAGGATCACGCAAAAAAGCAAAGTCCATGCCGTAAGCCAGCATGGTTGCTTTGCTCTGCAATGCTTTCAGCCGGGTTTCAAAGGTCGTGTTATGCGTATAATCCAAATCACGCAAATGGCTTTCAAGCGCTTTTAATGGCGCCACACACCAGAAAAGTGGGTCTGACGTTGTTTGTTCTTCGGCTGCATTGGTTTCTGCATAAAGATGGGCTGCGTGTTCTGCTATGGTTTGCGCCTGTTTCAATAATATTTGCAAACTCTCCTCTGTTTTGACTTCAGGGGCTGCCAGAACAGATGTTTTTAACCGCGCGAGGGCTCGGATAAGAAATTTTTGCTGTTTTGTATTCTGCAGCCGTTCTCCATTGCGGAAGGTAAGATCTGTAATGGCAAGGGTAATGGCATCTGCTATACCTTCGCGCCACATGGAGGGTTGGGCTGTATATGCAGTCCACTCACAACAAGCACGTGCCAGCGCGACAAGGTGACCAGCAAAATTACCGCTATCTACAGTAGAAACATATAAAGGAGCCAACGGCTCCAGATCAGCCGTACTGTACCAGTTATATAAATGCCCTTTATATTTTTCTAATTTGTCTAGTGTTTTAAAAGTATTTTCAAGCCGATCTATTGTATCAGCCAAGCCGTTCCAGCCAAAATCATAGGCGCTAACTGTGCATAAAAGATAAAGCCCTATATTGGTAGGCGATGTACGTCTGGCAATAACAGGAGAAGGAACTTCCTGAAAGTTGTTTGGCGGAAGCATGTGGTCATCCGCCGTTACAAATTCTTCAAAAAAGCGCCATGTATTGCGGGCTGTAAGACGTAAAGTGCGAATATCTGTGCGGGAAGGGCGCGATTGGGCCGTTAAAACGGCTGCGCGACTTGTCCATAACCCAATAGCAGGAGAAAACGCCCACAGAATAGCCAGAGGGCCAATAAAAATCAGGTTTCCCACATCCTGCATGGTAACTTGTAGAACAAGAATAACCGCAATAAGTGGACCAGAGAGCATTTTCAGGTAATATTGTTGCAATCCAGACTGTAGAAGATCCGCCGTTTGCGCTGCTGGCACCCATTGCAGCAAATAGCGCCTTGTTACAAAAACACGCCCAAGGGTACGGATAATGGCATCACCTAACAAACAAGCCTGATGCACCAGAAACGTGATGTTAAGTGCCGTCATAACAACGGCATTGGAAATGGATGCCCCCAAAACATTAAAATAACTACGAAAACTGATCCACTCCCGGCGTGGCACAATATCGGGAATAACTGGCAAAAAAGCAGGTATCGCCATAATCAGAAGAATAAACAGTGTCCAGATACCAGCGTTTTCTGGCAACAAAACCCAGCAGATAATCAAAGCCAAAAGCGTAAAGGGCGCGCATAAGGTGCGGCGCAGATTGTCCACCATTTTCCAACGCGCAATTCCAGATAAACTATTGCGTGGGGAAGGGGTGCGAAATATGCCTGAAACAATCCAGGGAAGTAGCTGCCAGTCTCCTCGTGTCCAACGATGGAGCCTTTGGGCTGCAACCAAATAGTCTGTTGGAAATTCCTCTATCACCTCAATGTCAGAAGCCAATCCGGCGCGCGCAAAAATACCTTCAAACAAATCATGGCTTAAAAGGGTTGCTTCAGGCACACGCCCAGCCAAAGCGGCTTCAAACGCATCAATTTCGTAAATACCTTTGCCTGCATAAGACCCTTCTCCAAACATATCCTGATACAGGTCTGATATTGCAGATGAATAGGCATCTATACCGCTAGACGCGGAGAAAATACGCTGGAACAAAGTGCTTTGATGCCCGATAGGCAAAGATGGCGTAACACGAGGCTGCAAAACGGCATAACCTTGCTGCACACGCCCGGTTGTTGCATTAAATTGCGGCGCATTAAGGGGATGTGCCAGTTTACCCACCAGTTTTTTTACTGTTTCAAGGGGCAGGCGTGTATCGGCATCCAGCGTGACGATATATTTTACAGCTTGTGGAATATTCTGGCGGCATTCTGCCAAAAAAGTGGTGTCAGACGCACCACGCAACAGGCGGTTTAGTTCATGCAGTTTTCCGCGCTTACGTTCCCACCCCATCCATACACCTTCACTCTCACTCCAAACCCTGTGGCGATGTAGAAGGAGGAACCTGTTGCCATCCGGCACAGATCCGTATTTTTCGTTAAGACGGTGAATACCGGCAGAAGCTAACTGGAAAAGTGCATCATCTTCTGGTGCAGATGCCTCTGAATGATCAGACCAATCTGTTAAAAGCGCAAAGTAAACACCGCTATCATGAGTGGCCAGATAGTGGACTTCCAAGCGGGATAAAAGTTCATCCACCGTTTTGACGTTGGTAAGAAGGGCAGGAATAACCACCATTGTACGCAATTTTACGGGAATACCATCTAAAAGCTCCAACCCCGGCAATGCCGTTACCTTGGTAACACGCAAAGCCAGCCAGTTGATGCATGCAACGGCTGCTTCCAATGCGGGTGAAAAGGCCAGAACAGCCACCAACAAAACCCACGGGAACCAAACATTTTCCTGAAAAGAAAGCCACACCGGCCCAGCCAGAAAAATAAGCGCCAGCATAAACACAACCACGGCATAACCTGTAATGCCGCTTTGGCAGAATGTTTGGGCCAGTTTTCTGGAAAGATTGGGACGAAAACCTATAGAGGCTTCCAGAATGGAACGCCCTTCCATCACAAGATAATAACCGGGATCATTCTTGCGTTGATCAAACGCATTGGAAGCAGCAGCTTCTTGCGCTAAAAAAACAGCCTTCTTGGCAATATCAATTTCATCAACAGTGCTGCCATAGGCCAAATCCTCAATAGCTTTGCGGTAGAGATCTCGGCTGGCAAAATCTGCGCATGTAAAACTTGCATATTCTACAAATACTGTATCAACCAAGCAAACTTGTTCAAAAATCTCTGCCCAATCAGATTCTGCAATATGTCGCAGACTGGTAATAATATTTCGAATAGTGGCGTTAAAAGCACCCTGCGTTTGTAAATACTCTTGAATTCCTTGCTCAATATCTGTTTTTTTATCTGCCAATCGCTGTTCTAACCACACAAGAACAGGGTTTTTTTCTGGATCTATACCGCGTGAACGATGCGCAAGCTGCGCCGTAAATGCTGGCGTAATAATGCGTGGGTCTATTTGGGATAATATGGCAGACAATGCAGCAGCATCGTTCTTTCGGGCGGATGCAAGCTGATCAGCCAAAAGATCAGCCGCTTGCTGGCTTGCGTGGCTATCTATAATGGCACTTACAATGCGGCGCAGGTTTTCTATTAAAACAATGCGCAAGGTAATGGGAACAGCCCAAAGCTCACCTATCGTAAGCGGGGCAACCGTTTGATAGGCAAGCAGAAACTTACGCAGAAAATCTGGCTGTAAGTAACTGTCTGTATGCGCAACAAAAGCCCACGTAATGCCAAAAACGCGCGGCAAACCAACAAAAGGGCCATTCGCAAGTTTGGGAAGGCGCGTATAATACCCACTCGGCAGATCCAGACTGGTCTCTCTAATCTGCATATCAATAAGGGCATAGTTATCTGCCAACCACTGGGCTGCTGGCGGTAGCAGTCGGCCCCTTTGACTAGCCTTGGTAACAGTTTCATTGGCCGCTGCAAGCAGGGCGGCATTTTCAGCTAACCTGCGTTTAAGGGGTTGTCCGCGCCGGTTATGCTTGGCGGGTACAACAGCCTGTGCGGCCGCCAGGCTTCTGGCATGAGCCTCCAAGCGTTCAATACCAAAAATTTCGCTTTTTATCGGGAAGAGGTCATCCTGTATGTGAACGTGAATATACCCCCCAAACAAACGGCGCAAAAATGAACGTCGGGCATTTTTGGGGCCGGTATCTGATAGTTGTTCTGTATGCATGTACCAACTCCCTGATAAGGGCCGTACAAAGCTGTAATGCGGCCTTTATTCGTTATTTACGGAACAGGCTTTTTCTTGTTTTTACGCTGGGAAAAGGCACTTTTTCTTCTAACAAAGTATGGTTTTTCACCATTTTGTTTTCTGTGTTAGTGGGATTTGGCAAAACATTTTTACTGGCTGCGTTGCCACCATCAGTTATATTCTGCTCCACCTTCTTTTTTGTTTTTGAAGGAGCAGAAGGAGCCTGATTGTTTACAAAGTGAGTGCGCATATTCTTTCTCCATCCAAGAGAAGTCAGCCGCAGATGTTTCGATTGTACTTTAGGTAGATTTCGAGAAAGAAAATCATGTAACCAGACAGATAGAATATAATTCTAACCGCCAAGTATTGAGCCGTTATTCAACGCAGGAACGGATGAAACGTTCCAGAACGGATTGGGCTCTATGTAAGGCAGAGCTAAAAATAATTTTCAAAGGAAATGCCAGCCCATCCACATTGGCTTATTTTACAATATCAATCATCAAACCGCACTGTGCGCCCCTGTTTAATACGTGCGCGATGCGCTTTTCCCTGCAACCGCCGTTGGCGCGCTGCGCGACTAGGCCGGGTGGCAACACGAAAAGCCGGACGATGTGCAGCCTCACGTATTAAAGCGACTAAACGTTCCACTGCGTCTTCACGGTTGCGCTGCTGTGTGCGAAACCGTCGTGCTGTAATAACAATAACCCCATCACGCGTGGCCCGACTTCCGGCCAGTTCCAGCAAGCGCGTACGCACGCGATCTGGCAAAGAAGCAGAATGTGCCGCATCGAACCGTAATTGGGCAGCCGTAGCAACCTTGTTTACATTTTGCCCGCCAGGGCCAGACGCTAAAATATAAGTGACCTCCAATTCGGAATCGGCCAGAGAAATATTGGGAAGGATAGAGATTGCCATAAGGTCAGCATAACACGTTTTGTGTTGTTATGCTTGTGTGCCCAAAATCTGCCGTTGGAACCATTTTGCATCTCATGCGTAAAATTAAGAACACGGGGAGCGACGAAACCTTAGAAACGCGCGATTTAAGATTATGTAAAGGGACGACGCTCCCGCCGAAACACGGGCGAGGAGAAGATCATGGTTGTCAAAAAAAATACGCCAAGCAAGACTGCTAAAAATGGTTTAAAAGCAGATAAAAATAAAATTGAACCAAGCTATACCGAGCAACAAGGTAATGGGGGAGAAACACACCAGCAAGCTGGTGGTGATGTGGCAACGCTCACCTCTGCTCAGGGTATTCCTATAGCGGATGATCAGAACACTCTGCGTTACGGTGCACGTGGCCCGGCGTTGATGGAGGATTTCCATTTTCGGGAAAAGATTTTTCATTTTGACCACGAGCGTATTCCCGAACGCGTTGTGCATGCTCGTGGCTATGGCGCACATGGGTATTTTGAACTGACAGACAGCCTTGCAGACGTTACGCGGGCCGCCATTTTTCAGAATGTGGGGGAACGCACGCCTGCCTTTGTCCGATTTTCTACGGTTGCAGGCTCTAAAGGTTCATTTGATGTCGCGCGGGATGTCCGTGGGTTTGCTGTCAAGCTTTATACCAAGGAAGGCAACTGGGATCTGGTTGGCAATAATATTCCGGTATTTTTCATTCAGGATGCCATCAAGTTCCCGGATATGGTGCATTCTGTAAAACCAGCGCCAGACCGTGATTTTCCGCAGGCGCAGTCTGCCCATGACAACTTCTGGGATTTCATTTCGCTAAGCCCAGAAAGCTTTCATATGATCATGTGGGTGATGTCTGATCGGGGTATCCCGCGTTCCTTCCGTTTTATGGAAGGATTTGGGGTGCATACATTCCGCTTTTTAGACAGCAATGACCGCTCAACCTTTGTGAAGTTTCATTGGAAGCCCAAGCAGGGCTTGCAGTCTGTTGTGTGGAACGAAGCCGTTAAGATCAACGGGGCGGACCCTGATTTCCATCGACGAGACCTCTGGAGCGCAATTTCCAGCGGAGACTTTCCCGAATGGGAACTTGGTGTACAGCTCTTTGATGAAGAATTTGCCGAAAAGTTTGATTTCGATGTGCTAGACCCCACCAAACTTATTCCAGAGGAACTGGTGCCTGTCAGAATAGTGGGCCGCCTGGTACTGGACCGCGTTGTTGATAACTTTTTTGCCGAAACAGAGCAGGTGGCCTTTTGCACACAGAATGTGCCACCCGGCATTGATTTCTCAAACGATCCCCTGCTGCAGGGCCGAAATTTCTCGTATCTGGATACACAGATCAAACGGCTTGGTAGCCCCAATTTTACGCATATCCCCATTAATGCTCCTAAATGCCCCATGGCGCATTTTCAGCAAGATGGGCATATGGCCATGCATAATCCCGTAGGCCGCGCCAATTATGAGCCGAATAGCTGGGGGGCGGCAGGTGGCCCGCGTGAAAACCCCAAACAGGGCTTTCGCAGTTTTGCGAGCGAGGAAACTGGCCCCAAACAGCGCCTGCGGCCTGAAAGTTTTTCAGACCATTACAGCCAGGCCCGGCAGTTTTACATTAGCCAGACACCCATTGAGCAGAAGCATATAGCAGACGCCATTACGTTTGAGCTAAGCAAGGTGGAACGGCCAGATATCCGCTCTCGCGTTGTGTCGCATCTGCTACATATTGATGAGGAACTGGCAATAACGGTAGCAGACGGGCTGGGCTTACCATTGCCAGAACCCGCACAGGGAACACAGCCTACACGCACAGATCTTCCGCCATCTGATGCGCTCAGCATCCTTAAGAATGGGCCAAAAACATTTGCTGGCCGAAAAATGGGTATTTTGGCGACGGATGGTATAGATGCAGAGCTTTTTGCGGCACTTATTGCCGCCCTTCAGGCAGAAAAAGCCGATTATGAAGTCGTTGCTCCCAAAATTGGCGGCATTACATTATCGGATGGCACCAAGATAACGGCGCAACAGAAAATAGATGGCGGCCCATCTGTACTCTACGATGCCGTAGCCATTCTTGCTTCCAAGGAAGGCACAAAAGTGCTGGCCGGTAATCCAGCAGCCAAAGATTTCCTGACCGATGCTTTCACGCATAACAAATTTATTGGCTATTCTGCAGAAGCTGGCACGTTGTTTAAAAAGGCAGGTCTGGCAGAAGATGTTGATAAAGGCTGCATCAAACTTGGTAGCAAAAACGATGCCACTGCGTTTGTAAAAACCTGCGGCGCACTCCGCTTCTGGCAACGTGAAAAGCTGGATTAAGAATACACATCAGCCCTCACACGCGTTTATAAACGTGGGTGAGGGCTGCCCATTTTTCCAAAAGCTATTTGTTACTCATAGCCTCATAATTTGCAGGATACTGGCTGCGCTGTGTAACGGGTGAGCAGCGCAGCCAGCACCAGCCCGCCAAGGCCGCAATAACAGACCCGGCAAAAATCCCCAGTTTTGCTGATACTACCGTATCCATATCCTGAAATGCCAGACCAGCAATAAACAAGCTGATGGTAAAACCAATGCCACATAGCAAGGAAAGCCCAAAAAGCATTTTCACCGATGTTGCCGCTGGGGCAGGGGCTATGCGCAACTGGAATGACAATATGGTTGCTCCAAACACACCAACGGGCTTTCCCACCACCAACCCCAATATGATGCCAAGGGGAACAGGAGCAAGAAGCGTGCCCAGATGCACGCCAGCAAGAGAAACCCCAACATTCATAAAGCCAAATAGGGGAAGTACCAGCCACGTAACAAAAGGTGTTAGTGCGGAGGATACTTTTTCAAGCGGTGTTATTTGTTCTGTATTTTTTGCACATGGTTGGGCGGGCAGGCAAAGACCAGTAATAACCCCGGCAAGCGTTGGGTGCAGGCCGGAAGATAAAAGCATGCCCCAAAGCAGCAAGCACCCAAGGGCGTAAACCCACACAGATCTGCAATCCAACAACCGATTTGCAGCAATCATGGCCATGGTTACAAAAAGCACACCTGCCAGCGCGGGCCAATAAAGGGCAGAACCGTAAAACAGGGCAATAACAACAATGCCCAACACATCATCAAAAATGGCAAGAGCCATAAGCCACGCACGCGCCCCAGCAGAAACACGCGCCCCCAGCGCCATAATAACGGGCAGTGTAAATGCAGCATCAGTGGCTACAGGAATGGCCCATCCATGAAATGCTTCTGCATGCCCATGCGTTACCAAAAGGTAGGTAAGCGCTGGCACAACCATCCCCCCCAATGCGCCAATTAATGGCAAGGCAATCTGGCGCATGGATGAAAGATGGCCCGAAACCATCTCTTTCTTGATTTCCAGAATAATCAGCAGAAAAAACAGTGTCATCAACCCATCAGATACCCATGCCGTAAGTGTATCTGGCATATGCTGCTCTAAAAAAGGCAGCCGCATAGGCATTGTAATCAGGGTTTCATAACCATCAGACCAAACCGAGTTTGCTAGGGCAAATCCTGCAAGCGAGGCGAGGAGCAGGGCTGTTGCACCTCCTGCGGGAGATTGCAAAAAACGTTGGATACGATGAAAACACGCAGCGGAAGTATCTGTCATGCGTGCATATTGAAGGCGTTACATGCCCCACACAAGGGAAGAAAAGCGTAAAACCGCCGCTTCTCTTCCTATCAGCAAACCCCAATATGTCTGGGTAATTTTATTCCGGCGTTGGGGTGCATTGGGGCGTAACAGCTTGCCCGTTCATAACATCCTGCGTGAAAGAAGCTGAATCTGGCAACGAGGCATTTACCGTCTGATCATGGTTCAGGCTTTTGTAAACATGTGCCTGCACCACTGTGCCAGCAGCACAGGCAGCTTTTACCAGCCCGAGCTGAAGCGGTGGTGGCACATCCTTATCCAGCTCTCCTGTGCCCATAAACAGTGGTTGCGCCAGATGCATGGTAGGATATTGCATGGCCTTTAAGGCTGGAGCGAGATTTTTTGCAAAGTCAGGCTGAAGTGAATTGCTAAAATTCAACCCATCTGCCTTCACCTTATCTGTCAGCTCATGCACACATAAATTGGCTGCGGCACGGTAGGCTGGCATGGCTTTAGCTGTAAAAACGCTTTCTGGCTTAAAGGCTGTATCATACCCAGAAAGCCCCTGTGCCAGATAAAGCGTATAAACCATAACAGGATTATACGGCGCATTATCCGGCGCGGTTGCTATTTGCTTAAGCAGTTCTGGCGTAATATACGGGGCACCCGTGGCCACAGTGCCTCGGATATTCAAATCTGGCGCATATGTTGGTGCAAACGCTGCAGAGGCAAACGCTGCCCCACCACCCTGAGATTGCCCAACAATCATGATTTTGTTCTGCAAATCTGGCACCGAGGCCAAGGCTGCCTTCACACTGTCCAGCAGGCTATAGGCTTCCACGCGCGCGTTAAGATACGGATGAATACCGGAGGTTCCCAAACCCTGATAATCCGTACCTACTACGGCAAAGCCACGTTTCATCCATTCAGAGAGATAACGCTTGTTACGTGCACTCCACGGATTGTTAGAGGGCGCGCAGTGGCCTGCAACACCTACCGTACCATGCGCCCATGCAACAATGGGCCACCCACCAGCAGGCGGCTTGCCTTGTGGTAGAATAACTTCTGCCGTAACCGGCACCAGCCCTTTGCCCGTAATACCATTGGTGGAAAGGTAGGTTATGCGCAAGGATCGCCCAGCATCAGGCAATGTAAAAGCCACAGGCAAAGATTGAGACGATGTCAACGTACCAGCCGCACCAGATGGAGTTGCCGATGCAGCAATGGCACCGGAACTTGCACCCATAAGGCAAAGACCAGCAACCAAACGAGAAACATGATAAACAGAGGGGGGAAAACGCAAGAGATATCCTTCTTCAGGCTATTGGTCTTGTGTTTGACCGCCCGATACGCTGCAACTTAACAACGTTAAGAATGGAGCATGAGAAAAGAAAGTCAAGTGCTCTAATGGCTATCGCGAATATTCCGGAAAATACATCATGGCCCAGCCTGCTCAGCCTAAAAAAGCTTACCATCATGGAGATCTGCCAACCGCTCTTTTGCGTTCTGCGCGCGTCATTCTAGAGGAACAAGGCATTACAGCCCTAGGGCTGCGGGCCATTACGCGCCATACGGGTGTCTCACAAACAGCCGCAATTCCGCATTTTGGAAATTTAACAGGCTTGCTCAGTGCGCTGGCAACAATAGGATATGAAGAACTGGCAGCAACGCTTACACCGCTGCTTAATAAAGGGCCACACGCTGTTGGCGTGGCCTATGTACAATTCGCCATGCAACATCCGGGCCTGTTTACCCTTATGTTCCGTAGCGATGTAATTGATAGAAAAGACCCGCATCTGGCTGCGGCTGCGGCCAAAACATCCGCTATGCTCACTCAATGTGTAGGAGACCTAAAAGGCAAGCATTCCGCCCATACACGTGCTGGCGCACGCGCAGCCTTGTGGGCCAAGGTGCATGGCCTAGCTGTATTGGCGATAGACGGCCTTTTGGAAGCCTTGCTGACGCGAGAAGGCGAGGGCATGACTCCGGATGCGCTTATTGAAGATGCTCTTAGGCTGTAAATTTTGTTTTTATATTTATTATCATATAGTTATGAATGATTCTTCATTTGGAATGAATAGCTTTCTGCTATTCTAAAAATGCATCCGTGCATTCCAATAATGCGGTTGCACAATCATCGCTCCCATTTTAATTCCATCCAGACGGATTGAAATAATAAAGGACGGTGCATGGGCCGCCGCAGAACCATTGATCGGGAGAGCGTTCTGGACAGCGCGGAACAGCTTGTTCAGAAGGGCGGGGCAACCGCTTTAACGCTTGATGCCGTAGCCAAGGCCGCAGGAATTACCAAAGGCGGCCTGCAGTATTGCTTTGGCAATAAGGATGATCTGATTACCGCCATGATTGATCGCTGGATAGCAGCGTTTGATCTGGAAATAGCCAAATATGTGGGGCCCAAGGCTTCTCTGGCAGAGCGGGCACGCGCCTATGTTATGGCCTGCCGCCAGATAGATGCCGCCACGCAAGCCAGATGGTGGGAATGCTCATTACCTTGCTGCAATCTCCCAAATACCTCAACCGGATACGGGAATGGTACGCCAGATGGTTTGGGGATTGTAACGCCACCTCGGAAGATGCGCATCAGGCGCGTACGGCAATTTTTGCCGCGGAAGGGGCTTTTCTTCTCAGAAGCTTCGGCTTTATCGCTATGGATCAGTCTGGATGGGATACAGTGTTTACAGATTGCCTGCGGCTTATTACGCCCCAAGCAGAAACACCGTGATCTTTAAAACAGGAACCAATGAGTCTTTCATGATATTTCGCGCAGGTATGACACAATGAATATGGCAAGCCGTTTTTCATTAAAGAAGATTTTGCGTTCTGGTTCAGACACTCAGGGAACAAACGTTAACACCCTTATTACGTCTGGAAGCTCGGATATTGTGCGTCAAAAACCTGCTCCACAGGTTCCGGCAGATCTGTCAGCCCTTAAGGCAATGGGAAACAGCCTGACCCATACGCTTTCTTCTGCCTGTGAATGGCTGATGAAACAGCAAAAGCCCGATGGACATTGGGTTGGATCTGTTGGTTCCAATGCCTCCATGGAAGCTGAATGGTGTTTGGCCCTGTGGTTTTTGGGGCTGGAAGACCACCCTTTGCGGCCACGTCTGGGTAAGGCGCTCCTTGAAATGCAGCGTCCAGATGGATCTTGGGGCACATATTATGGCGCTGGTAGTGGTGATATCAACGCAACGGTGGAAGCCTATGCAGCACTCAGATCTTTGGGTTACGCAGAAGATGACCCAACAGTTAGTAAAGCCGCAGCGTGGATTATCAGCAAAGGCGGCCTGAAGAATGTGCGTGTATTCACCCGTTACTGGCTGGCCCTGATTGGGGAATGGCCGTGGGAGAAAACACCTAATCTTCCGCCAGAAATCATCTGGTTCCCCAATAATTTTGTGTTTTCCATTTACAACTTTGCGCAGTGGGCCCGTGCTACCATGATGCCGCTGGCTATTTTGTCTGCGCGTCGTCCATCCCGTCCATTGCGCCCGCAGGATCGGCTGGATGCCCTTTTCCCTGGTGGCCGGGAAAACTTTGATTACGAACTGCCCACCAAAGAGGGCAGGGATGTTATTGCCGATTTCTTCCGTATGGCTGACAAAGGGCTGCATTGGCTCCAAACCTCTTTCCTCAAGCGCGCTCCTTCGCGGGAAGCCGCCATTAAAGACGTGCTGGAATGGATTATCTGGCATCAGGATGCAGATGGCGGATGGGGGGGCATTCAGCCGCCGTGGGTGTATGGTCTGATGGCCCTGCATGGTGAGGGTTACCAATTCCATCATCCTGTTATGGCCAAGGCCCTTGATGCGCTGAATGATCCCGGTTGGCGGCATGATAAAGGAGATGCCAGCTGGATTCAGGCCACAAACAGCCCAGTGTGGGATACTATGCTCTCCCTTATGGCGCTGCATGATGCCAATGCCGAAGAACGCTTTACCCCAGAAATGGATAAAGCACTGGATTGGCTGCTATCCCGCCAAGTGCGCGTAAAAGGGGATTGGTCTGTTAAGCTCCCCAACACAGAACCCGGCGGCTGGGCGTTTGAATACGCCAATGACAGATACCCCGATACAGATGATACCGCCGTTGCACTCATTGCCCTTGCATCCTGCCGTAACAGGCCAGAATGGAAAGCCAAAGGCGTAGAAGAAGCCATTGGCCGTGGTGTTCGGTGGCTGGTAGCTATGCAGAGTTCTTGCGGTGGTTGGGGCGCTTTTGACAAGGACAACAATAAGAGCATTCTTGCCAAAATTCCGTTCTGCGATTTTGGGGAAGCGCTAGACCCGCCATCGGTAGACGTAACAGCGCATGTTCTGGAAGCGTTTGGCTTGTTGGGCCTCCCGCGTGATCTGCCATGTATTCAGCGTGGGCTTGCGTATATCCGCAAGGAGCAAGACCCCACAGGGCCGTGGTTTGGCCGTTGGGGTGTGAATTACCTGTATGGCACAGGGGCCGTTCTGCCCGCTCTGGCTGCCTTGGGTGAGGACATGACACAGCCCTACATTTCCAAGGCGTGCGATTGGCTGATTAACTCCCAGCAGGAAAATGGTGGCTGGGGCGAAAGCTGCGCTTCCTACATGGAAGTGGAATCCATTGGCCGCGGCACCACAACGCCATCTCAAACGGCATGGGCGCTTATGGGGCTGATAGCCGCCAACCGGCCGCAGGATTATGATGCCATCGCCAAAGGCTGCCGTTATTTGATTGATTTGCAAGAAGAAGACGGAAGCTGGAATGAAAAGGAATTCACTGGCACGGGCTTTCCCGGCTACGGCGTGGGCCAAACCATCAAACTGGATGATCCAGCCATTTCAAAGCGCCTGATGCAGGGGGCCGAACTCTCACGCGCCTTTATGCTGCGTTATGATCTTTACCGGCAGCTTTTCCCGATTATTGCACTTAGTCGTGCTTCCCGTTTAATCAAAATCGGGAACTGATGCTGCAATGGTGGCCCATAAGGATACAGGATTACTCTCCTGTATCCTTTTTGCGTGAAATACTGCACACATAGCACTGCGCAGCGCGGGTGAAATGTTGCAGCTACAAATCTTAGCTTTAATGGCCAGAGGGCGTTATCTGGTCCTGATGCTCCGCAGCTTGGCTACTTGTCATAGCCATATCACCACCGCCTTGCATACCGCCTCCACCACCTCCTCCATTACCACCACCGCCACCAGCTTTTTCTGATCCGCCATCTTTCCCTTTCCCGCCAGATGCCTGCACGCGGGTTGGCCCTTGTGTAGGAATACTCAGATCAGATGGAATGGGGGCAAGATCCAGCGCCTGCCTTACAAAATTGCGCAAGGATACAACCAGATCATGCGTATGCACCCGCTGGCCCGCCACCAGTTCTCGGGCAGCGCGTTCCGCTAAGCGGACATGCTCTTCCGTACCTAGAAGAATAATATCGGATAAAGCTGCCTCTACAGCATCACGAATACGCCGCGTACGATCCGATGTGTTGGCATCTTCCAATACAGAAGTGGTTGTTATGGCTTCTGTATCTGCCGCCACGCGAAAATCTCGCTTATGTCTAGGATCTACGGCCAGATCTCCGGTAAAAGAGCCACCCAATGTGCGGTAAGCAGCAATCAATGTGCGCAAACGCTCATTGATCTGGCGGTTCATACGCTCCCGCCGTTGCTGAATCAGCACCATCATCAAAAGCCGGATGCCAACACCAATCAAAGTAATAAGCGAGAGCCCGATCATGGTGAACAGGAAGCTGTGCCATGAACTAAAGTCTAGATTATGCAATATGGGCTCCCGATACAATCCGGCAAACAGTATACCTAAAAATACAACAATCAGGTGCTGGCCTTACCGTTTGGTTGTTTGCGTATCCCAACCGCCACCAAGAGCACGGGCAAGACGCACTGTTGAGAGGGCCTGCCGAGTTTGCGCACTTACCAGTTCATCTTGTGCAGAAATCTTTTTTATCCGGGTTGTCAGAATATCCTGCATGGTAAACTGTCCGCCCTCATAAAGCCCCTGCGCCTGAGTTGTGGCGAGGGTGAGGGATGAAACTTCTTTGCTCAAGCTGGCAATATTCTGGTCTGCGCTGGAACGGCTTTCATAAGCATCTTCTACTTCTGCCAAAGCTGTCAGCACAGTTTGATCATACGATGCCACAGCCTGTTTAAGCTGAGAGTCCGCCGCGCGTATCTTGGCCTGTATGCGCCCAGCCGTAAAAAGAGGCAGATAGGCATTCACAGCCATAAGCCCACCAGAACCGGATACACCCGGAATGCCATCAAACCGCAAACGCCCATCACCACCAAAAAACTCTAACCCAAACCGCGGCAAAAGGTCTGTTTTAGTGCTAATCAGCCGTTCTAGATTGGCCTGCACAATGTTTTTTTGCAGCAATACATCGGGCCTGCGGTCTAATACTGTAGAAGGCAGTTCCGTAGCAGGCGGCGCGGGCACTCGGTATTGAGCTGGTGCGGTGAGATCTGGCGCTTGTTCTGGGGATAAGCCGGATAGAATAGCCAACCGATGGCGGCACGCATCCAATGCGGCAACTAATAATGGCCTTTGCGCCTGCACTTGCTGCACCTGCGCTGTTATGGTTTCCAGATCAGCTCGTGTGGTCTGGCCTGCATCAAACCGGGCCGTGGCATACCGCACAAGCTCCTGCAACGTGCGGGCAGATTGATCCAGCAGCACAATGCGTTGTTGCAGCCCGCGGGCTGTCAGATAGTTGGCAGCCACATCTGCTGCAATAGCCATATGCGTACCATGTAGCACGTCTGCTGCTGCCAGAGCCATATGTTGCGCAGCCCGTTTACGCGCACGGTTGCGGCCCCAGATATCTGGCTCCCACGCCATGGTTATGCCAGCCAAATGCCCATCTGTTGCTGGGTCCTGAATATCCGGATCTGCCATCTTCATGAGCGGAGGCACCGGATGCCGCCAATCCACACCACCGCCCATCATGCCGCCTGTGGCTCCAATGGTAGGATACAAGGCAGATTTGGCCATTTGTGTATAGGCGCGAGATTCCTGCACGCGCTCCTGCGCCATCCGTATTTCGGGGTTAGCAGCCAGCGCATTCTGCACAAGTTGATCAAGCAACGGATCCTGCCACGTTGTCCACCAGTTTGTTAAGTCCGTAGGCTGTGCATCCTGTGGTGCGGCATTGAACTGAGCCGGAATAGCCACATGCGAAGGTGGTAGCGTGGTATGGAAAGGAGAGCACGCTACCAAACCAGCGCAGAGAAAAGTGCTGAGCAATAGGCGCGCAGAAAATGAGGAAAGAGACATCAGCATTCAATCCTGACGGGCAAGCATGGAGCGGAAGCGAAGCAGCGCCATGGCAAGAAAAAGAGTAGAAGAGAACACAATAGCCAGCAGCGAAGGCCAGATACTTTCCAGCCCAGCACCGCGATATAAAATGGATTGTGAAATTTTGACGAATTGCGTGGTCGGAAAAAACCGCACCAGAGATTGCACAGCCTCTGGCATGCTTTCTACCGGCGTAGCTGCGCCAGAAAGTAGATAGGCCACAGCATAAACAGGCACCACCAAAAGCCCAAATTGCGGCATGGTGGGCGCAATGGTGGCCAGCATCATCCCCAGCGAAGTTACAGAAAACAGGTATAGAATAAGGCAGGCAGCAAACAATAACGGCGAGCCAGAAATAGGCACGGCCAACCCAATATGTACGATAATCCAAAGGGAAAGCATACTGGCTACAAAGATAACAGCACCATTTGCCAGAATTTTCCCAATAGCAATCTGGCTGGCAGAAACAGGCAAAACAAGCAGATGCTCAATGGTGCCGTGCTCGCGCTCACGAATAACAGCCGCCCCAACCAGCACAATGGAAAGAATTGTTGCATTGGTGACAACCTGCATAACAGATGTAAACCATGCAGATTCACTATTCGGGTTAAAACGGATACGGCTTTCAGGGTGAAATGGCATCAGCTTATTGATATCGGGGGAATGAAGCTGTGCCTGTACTTCACCCAGAAAAATCTGTTGCAGATAAACACTGCCCAGCCCAGCCTGTGTCATGGCTGTAGCATCAATCAGTTCCTGTATCTGCGGCGTGCGGCCTGCCAGAACATCGGCCTCAAAACGGGGCGGAATATCAATAACAAAATTGTACGTGCCGTTATCCATACCCGTTTTGCCGTCAATACGGTTGGTTAGAGTAGGGGGCTTGAAGTAAGGCGGTAGCACAACAGACCGCAATTGACGGGAAAGGGCTGAGTGGTCTTCATCAATAAACGCAACTGTTGCGTTTGCAACATCTACGCGCACCCCATGCGCCACAAGAACAATAGCCGCAGAAAATGCAAAAACAATCAGGCCCATCAGCACAAAATCGCGCATCAGGCTATGAAATTCCTTGCGGCACAGAAGGCCGACATTCATAAGCCAGCGCAGCATCACGTATCCTGCTTTTTCAAGAAAAGGCGAGCCCCCACCATGTAAAGGGCCGCAAACCCGCCCAACGCCAGATACATGCCAAGAAAGGACTGAACGCCCAGACCCTTTGTAAAACTGCCAAGGCTGATAAGCTGAAACCACGAAGCCGGAAAAGCTTTACCAAGATAGTAGGTAAAGCCCGTAAGTGTTGAAACCGGATAAAGCAAACCCGAAAAATTGGCAGACATAATCAGGCAGATAATGGCCGTGCCAAAAATGGCAGCCACCTGAGAACTTACAAAAGTAGAAATCAGCAGCCCCAGCCCGGTGCTGGCCAAAATATACAGCGTAGCCCCAATACTCAGCCCGATAAAAGAGCCCTTAAGAGGCACACCCAGAACGGTAACAGAAAGTGCTACCAGCACCAGATAAGCCATAACAGCCAGGGCCACATAGGGCAGTTGCTTGCCCACCAGATACTGCCCGGAACTGGCGGGGGAGGCATACAGGTTCATAATGGAACCAATCTCCTTTTCCCGCACAACACCAAGGGCTGTAAGCATGGTGGGAACAAGAATAAGCGCCAGCATGATAGTGCCGGGAGTCATGGCGTAAATACTGCGAAATTCCTGATTGTACACAAAGCGCGGCACAATGCTGACGGGTATCAACCCAGATGTTACGGATGTCGGCAGGGTTTTCTGCATATTGGCCATATAGGTTAACAGCACGGCATCTGTATAAGAACGCACATTGGCGCTTAAAAACGGCATGGAGCCATCAATCACCACACCAATGGCAGGGTTACGGCGTGCAGCAACATCACGCCCAAAACCGGGGGGAATATCCAGCCCCATTGCAACCTGTCCATGCTGTATGCGCGTTTCCAGTGTTTCGCGATCTGGCGAGAACGCAGTTTCCTGAAAATAGCGGGAGCCCCGAAACTGCTCCACAAGTTCACGGCTGGCGTGGGTATGATCGTAATCTACCACGGTGTAGCGAATGGTATTGATGTCGAACGAAATACTGTAAGCTGAAATCAACAGCAAAATAGTCGGGCCAAGAATAGCAAACATCAGCCGCAGGCGGTCACGCATCAGTTCCACAGCCTCACGCCGCGCAAAAGCCCAGCAGCGTGAAAACCAGCGTATATAGGGCGGTATTGTCCGCATTGCAGCAGTTGATTCTGAAGCGGCCTGTTGAGGCTTGGCAACAGCTATGGAATTGCCCGCTTTTTCTAGACAAGCAATAAAAGCATCTTCCAGAGTGGAAGCACCTTCCTCCTGCGTAATTTCTGCCGGGGTGCCCATGGCCAGCACTTTGCCCTTATCCATAAGGGAAATGCGGTCACACCGGGCGGCTTCATTCATGAAGTGCGTAGAAACAAAAATGGTCACATGTTTCTGGCGTGAAAGCGCTACAAGATGCTTCCAGAACATGTCCCGCGCAGCCGGGTCCACGCCAGACGTTGGCTCATCCAAAATAAGGATATCGGGGTTGTTAATGCAGGCGGCCGCAAGTTGCAGCCGTTGCCGAAACCCCAAGGGCAGGCCTGTTGGGCGACTATCGGCCTCTGCCCCCAACTGAAAGCTCTGGAGCATGTTGTCAACACGCTGTTTGGCCTCGGCTGGCGGAAGCTGAAAAAGCTCTGCCTGCAACATAAGGTTCTGGCGTACCGTCAGTTCTTCATACAAAGAAAAACCTTGAGACATGTAGCCAATACGCATGCGCGTTTTCATGTCTCCCGGTGTTATCGGGCGGCCAAACAGGGTTGCCGTGCCACTGGTAATATCCAGCAGCCCTGTCAGCATTTTCATGGTAGTGGATTTACCGCACCCGTTAGAACCCAGAAAGCCAAAAATCTCACCCCGACGGATACGGAAGCTAACGTGATCTACCGCTGTGAAAGATCCAAATTTGCGTGTCAGGTTTTCTGCATCAATAACGGGAGAGCTGCCATCATCCTGATAAGGCGGAATTGTAAAATCCGAAATTTCTTTTTGGTCTGCCGCAGGTAGGAGAGAGATATAAGCTGCTTCCACCGTTGTGGTGTGGGTCTGCTTTTTAACTTCCTCCGTAGGGCCAGAAGCCAGAATACGCCCATCATTCATGGCCACCAGCCATGAAAAGCGCTCGGCTTCATCCATATACGCGGTAGAAACAATAACCGTCATGGAGGGCCGTTCAGCCCGCATTTGCTCCACCAACGCCCAGAACTGACGCCGAGAAAGTGGGTCCACCCCCGTTGTGGGTTCATCCAGAATAAGCAGATCTGGCTCATGCACCAAAGAGCAACACAGGCTGACCTTTTGCTTCATACCGCCAGAAAGATGGCCTGCGGGCCTATCGGGAAAAGGGGCAAGGCCCGTGGCATCCAGCAGATGCGTAATACGGTTGGCGCGGGTTGTGGCATCCAATGCAAATAGCCGACCAAAAAAATCGATATTCTCGCGCACGGAAAGGGTAGGGTAGAGGTTCTTGCCCAACCCTTGCGGCATAAAAGCGAGGCGGGAAAGAAAAGCCTCCCGTTCGGCTCTATTGCTGATATCCACCCCAAGCGTGTGAATAGACCCCTGCTGAAGATGCCGAACGCCTGCAATCAGCCCCAGAAGTGTTGATTTACCAACACCATCTGGCCCAATAAACGCAATGGTTTGCCCTGCGGGAAGGGTGAAAGAAATATCGTGCAGAACATCACGCCCATTATAGGCATGGCTTACGCCTTCAACACGAATTCCAGCAGCAGATACCTCCATTATCTGGCATCGCCAGACAGTGCAGCTTTAGGCCATGCTGCATCTGGCCGTTGTTTGATATAGCCTTCACCCGTCATTCCAGCTTTTAACAATGCGCCAAGACGTTTCTGTTCATCCGCGGTTACACGCAGTTTTACACGGTATACAAGCTGTTCACGCTCGGTGGCTGTTTCCACATATTTTGGCGTAAACTGAGCCTGACTATCAATAAAGGAAACGGTTGCAGAAACAGGCATATCCATCCCATCAAACCGGATACGCGCTTCATCACCTACTTTAAGATTATTGATGGATGCAGTGGGGAAAAACAACGTCATGTAAGGGTCAACTGGATCCAGCATGGAATACACGCGCCCACCTGGCGGTAAAACACTACCTGTTTCAATAACGCGGTATTCGATACGGCCAGAAACAGGGGCATGGATAGTCATATCATCCAGCACGGTCTGAACCTGATTAACCTGCGCTACGGCTCCCTCCTTGGCATGCAAGGCTTCCTGCACAGCCTGAGAGGCTGCATTTACCGCTGCTTGTGCTGTTTCAACCTGTGTGCGCCTTTGTGTCACTTCCATATCGGAAATCAGGTTCTGTTGCCGCATCTTTTGGGCATGGCGCAGTTCATCATGCGCAAGTTGCAATGCGGCCTGCCGCGCTACAAGCTCAGCCGAGGCCCGACCAGCCGCATTTGTGGCGCGGTTTTGCTGCGCTCTTGTCTGGTCGTATTGTGCCTGAATGGTGGCTTTATCTTCCTGCGCAAGAATTTGGCCAGAGGTTACATTATCACCTTCCTGCACCAGCAATTGCGTAATGCGTCCGGGGTATTTTACGGCCACATCCACACGGGTAAATTCCAGCCGCCCATTGCCGTAAATAATGCCATCAGGAACACTTTGAGCCACTTGATGCTCATGCCACGCGAAGGCTCCACCCGCGACCGCAAAGAGAGAAATGGCGATAATTGTAATTTTGGCAGGAGCTTTCACAATAAACCTTGCTGAAAAAAAGCGGATCACAATGCGTTAAAGCGCAGCATGCAGACAAGGCAATATGATTAAATAATGACACGTCAGTCAAGTTATTATTTTATACATATGAACCCTTACCGTAAAATCTATAGACCTATAATTTTTTGGTCATGTAAAGTAAGAGAAGTGTAAAAATACCTCAATGATCTTGATCAAGAAGGCGGGGAAAACAGATGAAATCGTGCAAAATATAATTTGACATTGTGTTCATTTTTATAAATCTGATTTTCCAGCGCGTAATTCTTATAAACTATAACAAAGTTATTACATTAAAGCGTCTATATGGATTTAAAAATAGATCCTACTGTGGCCATTCTATAATGCGTTCATTCGCTTTATGATATTGCTCACTCAAAAATTGGAAGACACACTTATGCCTTTGCCCCGCGTTTCTATTCACTACTGCACGCAGTGTAATTGGCTTTTGCGTGCCGCATGGATGGCGCAAGAGCTTCTTTCTACTTTTGGAAATCAACTTGGCGAGGTCGCTCTTTGCCCTGATACAGGCGGAAAGTTTGAAATCCGTGTAGATCACGAAATGATATGGGAGCGCAAGCGGGACGGAGGCTTCCCCAACCCTAAAGAACTCAAGCAAAGGGTAAGAAACATCATCGATCCAGAAAAAGACCTCGGTCACATAGATCGATAAAATAGTTACATCAGAAGCAAGGCTGGAGAGATGTTTTTATCTTTCCAGTCCATATTAGGCTCAGGACTCATTCTTTGAGATAGAAGATGACGCTTGCTGCGATATGGATTGCAGACATGAAGGTATGAGCGCACCGGTCAT